>CALKWO010000052.1 GCA_938003875.1 uncultured bacterium | reverse complement strand
TTTCTTAAAGAACAAACTAAAAAAATCAAAATTCTTTCCTTAGAAGCTGCGGAACGTAGGTTGTTTGCTATTTGGACAAATTTTTTCCAATGGTTAGAATTTCGGCTTCCTTGGTACCTTCATATATCTCCAGAATTTTAGCATCTCGATACCACTTCTCTACAGGGTATTCCTCAATATAGCCATAGCCTCCATGTATCTCGACAGCAGCATTGGCGCAGAAAACAGCAGTTTGCCCGCTATAATATTTAGCCATTGCAGCCAGGTGATAGTCTGGACGGCCTACATCAATCAGCCAGGCAGCTTTGTAAACTAGGCCACGCAAAGCTTCGATCATGATGGCCATTTCCGTAAGCTTCTTTTGTGTGAGTTGGAATGAAATGAGGGGAGCACCAAAGACATTCCTTTCCCTGGCATATTTGATACTTGTTTCCAGGCACGCTTCCGATAGTCCAAGACCTTGAGCTGCAACCATAACGCGAGTGGTATCGAAAAAATTCATGAGCTGGCTGAAGCCCTTCCCTTCCTTCCCGATGAGGTTGGCTTGAGGCACTCTGACATTCTCAAAAGCTATTTCCGCCGTATCGCTGGCTCTAATGCCCATTTTGCCGTGGATTTTATTTCGAGTAATTCCTGGTGTCAGGGCTGGCACGATAATCAGGCTGAAACTGTTGTGTTTTTTCTCGGTAGGATTTGTGATACACTGGGTAACAAAAAAATCGCAGACTGTACCATTTGTGATGAACATCTTGTTGCCCTGGATCAGGTAATCATTGCCATCTTTTGTTGCCCGTGTCTTGTATGCTGATGCTTCGGTGCCTGCATCTGGTTCGGTAAAAGCACCTGCAAACACTTTTTCTCCTGCGCAAATCGAAGGCAGATAGGTTTTCTTCTGTTCTTCCGAGCCGAATTGTAAAATCGCCTCACAGCCAAAAGAAGCAGCAATGATGTTGAGGCCGATGCCCATATCTACCTTGGAAAGTTCTTCAGTAATCAAGCTATGTCCCAAGATGCCTACTCCAGCACCACCATACTGTTCAGGAATCCAGGCCCCGACCAACCCCAGTTCCCCTGCTTTTTGGCGTATCTCAGGCGTGTATTTTTCCTTTTCATCACACTCGCGAGACAGGGGAGCGATTTCTGCTAAGGCAAACTTGTGTGCCGTCTGTTGGATCATCTTCATTTCTTCAGACAATTCAAAATCCATACTCATCCCTTTCTTGAAATTGATTACTTTTTGTATTCTTAGTAGTACATGATTTACTGTATAGAAAATTATAATTTTGTCGTTATCGTCATGCGTGTTAAGTTTAAAATCTTCTCTTGCAATAGGTTGTAGCCGCAGGTTCGCGCCGAAAAAGTTATGTCTGCTCAAAAGTCTGATGCCAGCGCAATCCCTGCGTCTTTGCTCGGTGTCGGGGTGCTATTGGAGTTGTAAATTTTATTTCAATGGGCGTGTTTTTTTATTGCTGGGCTGATTCGTGGTTTTTTTAAAATGCATATGGATTTAGCGATAAGAATTAAGCGATGAGAATTAAATAACTTCCTCATAAGATTTCACCGTAGAGACGCAGAGTACGCAGAGAAGAAAGAAGAATAACGCAAAATATTGTCTCTGCTTCTGCGTATTATTCATATTTTTCATAGTATAATTTAAAATCTTCTCTTCTCTGCGATCTCTGCGCCTCTGCGGTAAATTTTTTTTCGAAATGGGGAAGTTATTTAATTCTGATTCCTTAATCTACATGAGGCTCGTCCTGAACCACCAGATCGCCTCCATCAAAGGGGCAAACCGTATCATCTTGCTTGGCAATACGGCCACATTCATTGCATATCTTTACGCGGCTAGGCGGAGCTGGTTTTTGTGGTTGAACCTGGGCTTCTTCTGTTGCTACAGGCACTTTTACATTAGAGGCAAGCCATTCTTTTACTCTTTTGGAAACACCACCTTTGTCTATAAAGCTCTGGTAGTAATAGATGGCATTGTCTGTGTTGTTGATTTTAACGAACATATCGCCCATCGCCAGCAAAGCTTCCAGATGGTTGGGCTTTTTGGCAAGGATTTTGCTATATTGGTCTAAGGATTTTTTATTGGGACCAATACCGATTTCATGCAGCTTGGCCTCATAAAAGCGAGCATCTATATTGTCTGGCTCTAAGCTCAAAGCTTTTTTTAAAAAGTTTCTGGAATCTTCGGTAAGCGTTCTCTGCAAAAGGCAGATAGATTTTCCCAGACAGGCAGAAAAACGGTCTTCTTGGGAAATCTCTAAAAGCTCCAAAACCTGGCTGAATTTATACTGGCTCTTAAGATAGGTTTTCTCTGCTTCATCTGGATCTTCTTGTTGCTTGGCGATTAGAAGATAGGCATCTCCCGCCCCCAAAAAGGCTGCTGGTTTTTCTGGAGATTTGTCTATGGCTTTTTCAAAAACTTCCACTGCTTTTTTATAATTTTTGGATTCTTTGTGAAATTTGCCTAGTTGAATACGGGCATCATAGAATTCAGGACTATGTTGAATGGCTTCAGAAACCAAGTCGATAGCCTCTTCTCTCTGCCCACTTTCCCATGCATCCATTGCTTCCTGGTATTTTTTTTTGGAAAAGGAAGAAACTGATTGGCAGGAAATAATAAAAAATAAACTAAAAAGCAAAATTAAAGCTATTTTCATGAAATACCTCTTTTAGAAGAAAACTAATCAGTATCTATGGAAACGAGAAATTTTAAGGTTTCTCCCTGCTGACCAGGCTCTGCCTTTTTGTCAGCGAGCACTTGTAGGGTAGCACTCTTTAAAGAAAAAGATTTTTTCAGAGTAGGGGCTTTGAAGAAGAGAAAGCCAAACAAATTGTCTTCCTTTCGCACGTGGCTATCTCTAAAAGCCTTCTGGCTATAGTCTTGATCCAGTGCATCGTTCCCGCCAGCATTGTCAATGACTTCTTTGACATCAGCAGCAATAGCCTGGGTTCCATCTTCCAAGATAAGTGTGATTTTTTCTTTTCTGACAGTGAACTCAGATTCGCTTTGGTTTCCAATACAAATATAAATGGGAATATAGCCTATATCCAGCAGATCTCGATAGAAATAACGACGTGCACGGCGGTATTCAGAATAGTCTTCAGCAGCGACGATCAAACCATCTTTGACTTGTTTCTTGATACGATTGTGAGCTGCTCTGGATGTATCTTTTGGCAAAGCGATATAGGAGGAACATCCTGAAAACAGGATCGCAAAGCACAGTAAAAAAATATATTTCATTTTTAGTACCTTTATATGGTAAAAAAGGCGATGCTTTCTGCATCGCCTTTTTGTTTTTTTGTTAAAAAGAAACTAGCTGATCTTTAGGATCTTTTCATATAAGGGGAAGTAAGAAGGATGCTCACCAGCAAGAAGCATTTCTATCTGGAAATCATCAGCAGTGATTTCAGCCTTACCGCCTTCCACTTTCACATCAATGATCTTGAGATCATCAGGCCCTTCGGTTCGGAAAGTCACCTTAATCGTGGAAATAACTCTGGATTTGAGGTTGACATTGGCCCAAAGCTGGCTTAGTCCTCCCATTGTCTTCTGGTATCCTAGATTCAGACGACGAACACCCTTTTCAAAGTTCACAACGAACTCTCTGGGATGATCGCTGTCCCATTCTTTATTATCAGGAGAAAGGATAGCTTCCACTAAAGTTCCTTCTACGATTTTACCCATTCTCCAGGTAAACTTCTGGGAGCCTTCAGAATCCAGGCCTCCGCGCATATTGAAAGAACGTCCAAGACCTTTTTGATGAAACTGGATGATCTCACAGACTCTTTCAATACCACATTCGCCAGTGGAGGGACTTACAATTCTTGCCTGAGGCACGCGATGGCTCAAAAGCGCATTTCGGAAAGCATCTTTGAAGTATCCTATCTCAAAGGATTTCCCGCCCAGGATGATGATTGTATTTTCTGGACTTTCGCCAAATCCTTTTAGAGTGAGTTCGAGCAATTTTTCCATGGCTTTTTGGAATTGGTCGCCATAGATCTCTTCAAAATGCTTTTTGCCTTCATTGGAATTCATTCTGCCCCAGTCTTCAAAGACTTTACGTGTCAAGGTACTTACACGATTGGCAGGCGTTCCACCATAGCGTTTTTCCTCTTCTTCTTCCAGGAAAGCGCAACTGATGTGATCACCACCAAATCCTATACGTCCTAAATATGTATGAGCCAAAGGAACGGTTTCTCCTACTTTTTTAGCAGAAACAAGATTGGCAAAGGAATTGGCTTTTATACGCACTACACGAGAATGGGTCGCTCCCATAGTGACTACGAGAAAATTGACGGGGTCTGATGTTCTGGGAAGAATACCATGACGTACCATCATTTTTTTCATATCCAGCTCTTGTATAGCCAGTTTCGCTTCTACATGATCCGTGAGCCAATGCAATGCAGTGACAGCAGATTCAGGCAACAGCGTAAATCTTTCGGAAAGTTCACTGTCCTCTTCCTCGGAAAGAAGAGGTGGAAAGAATTCCTGTGCAGACTCTACGAGCCATTGACGATATTTTTTCACATCAGGAGCAGCAAAATAATCAGGGTATTCTACAACAATCTGCCCTATATGGAAGCGAGGTATCTGTGTATGAAGAGACTTTGCCGTATCATGGATATATTTCAAATGCCCTTTGATATAGGCTTTGAATAAATCCTGATTCGAAGGCGACTGATGTATGACCTTATCTCCTTCATGTGTACTCACGAAAGCAGGTGGCTTTGTATTAGAAATCAAAAAACGTATTGGCTGCAAAAAAAGCGTACAGGCTGGCTCGCTGCGATCACTCATAAAATTGCTGAACGCTTCTTCTCCCAGAGAGACGGAATGAAAATCATCGCTAAGGATTTTTTCTAATCGGAAAACAGAAAAATCATTTTTTCCGCTTCCATTATCAGGAGTCCAGCGAACTAATTCCGAACCAAGCTGGCAGAGAAAGGTTCTTTTGGTGAAAGTGCTGCCAAAAGCCAGACCAATGATAAGGCCGGGCATCTGGCCTGCTCTTTTAGGCAATTTGATTCCAGGGACAGACAGCGAATTTGCGCCCAAAGCGAGCGTGCCTTTTGCTTTTGGATTTTTAAAGACTTTCTCCCATACACTCATGAATGGGCCTCCTTGTTAGACGGTTGACTACTCTCTAAAGGCGGAAGCTTATCAAAAACCTGACGCATTTTATTATAGCATTCCGTTACTTTGATTGCCTCTTCCTGAGAAATATCATCACGAATATGGAAAGAAGATGTGATTTTTACTTTCTGTTCCCAGAGATACTTTCTCATCCTATCCTGGTTCCATAAAGCAGCTATCAATTGACATTCTATAACATTTTGAACAGCTTCCTGGAATGCTTTCTTTTCTTTACCTGTATAGATGCCTTTAAGCTCTGTTTCCAGCACTTTAATAGGCTCTGTCAGATATTCAATTACGGCTTCTACAGGAATGTTGCCCTTGATGATAGGACGATTTTTTTCTTCCATAAAGGCTATGATTTGTTCCAGCACTCTTTCACGGACATGCTTAAAAGTTTGAAGCTGATAGGCTTCCCATTCTTCGTCCTGGCCTTTTTCTAAAGCTTGCATGACCTCTCGTGTCTGGTCTAAGGTCATATATTTCTTTTCCATAAGGATCTGTCCTATACGTACCTTGCGGCCAGTTTCCTGCTCAGTTTGCTGTTGGATTTGCAAAGCTTCTTCAATTTGTTTGGCAGTAACGAATCTTTTTTGGACGCAGAATTCTCCAAATCTCTGAGGCAGACGGAACTCTTCATTTCGCCAACGTAGATCTTTCAAATCTTCCAGGATTTTTTCCAGATATACATCAATTTCCTTTTCGCTAGGCTTAGCCTCAGTGACTCTCTTGGCTTCAAGAATGGAGATGACATCCTTGGCATAAGGAAGAATCTGATCCCCCAGGCGGTTGTAGCGAATTTTGCTTCCCTGGGTTCTCATGACTCTCTCTACGCTGCGCCATGCAAATTTGATACCGCCATCCTGATTGCTTATAGCAGCATCCAGGTTCGCTTTTACATCGAACAAATAGCGATTCAAAGTGGGACTTCGTTTACTGTTTTCCAAGAAAGATCTGGCACCTGGCTCAGAGAAATCGAATTTAGGAGCGCGGCAGATAAAGACATTATGGAAGTTCTCTCCTAAACCTCGGATCTTGTCCATAACATTGGTTTGTACCCAGAGTTTCCATGTCATATCTTCATCTGGTATCACCTCTCCATTAGCATCAATCTTGATGTCTTTTTTCTTGATGGCCTGGTCTGTAGCCTTGTCTGTTTTATTCAGGAAGATAAACAATCTATTTTCCAGCTTACCGTATTTACGACATTCATCGAACAAAGACTGGAATTCTGTATCTACTTGCTGCTCTTCGAGAACAAGAATGAAGATAATGATGTCCACAGAGGGCACGAGTCTTTCAAAACCCCAACGGTTTTTAAAGGCCTGGATTTGGGAGTGCATTCTTTCTTCTGCACTGACTTTTTCAGCCTCAAAACCACCAACTCTGACACCTGCTGTATCATAAACATCAATGTCTTTCAAAATGTCTTCTTCTACAAAGAGATCGGTGATGGCACCCATAGTACGCATCATGAAATAGCTCTTGGCAAGTTGTTTTGCCTCAGATTCTCCTTTGCGCTCTTTGGTTTTGAACACTTCACCGAGTTTGAGAGCATTCACTGCTTTATCCAGAAAGTAGATCAAAAGACTACGAGGAACAGGGTTCAGCGTACCGAATTTTTTTCCATCTGGATCAAAATGGTCTGTGATGTCTGCCAGACTTCCAAAATATCCAGCATCGTCCTGATTACCACTGACTCTTGCCCATTGGTTTGCTTCTGTAACCCATTCTTTTATGGCTGCATAAAGCTTCCTGTCATAGTTTTCGTCTTTCTTTACATCCATGCCACGGGCAACGCGTGTAACGCGATCCCAGACTTCAGCCAGTTGAGCATCCTGGCGGATGACATCCCGAATGCGGGGGAGATCAGAAAGTAGTTTATAGAAATCTCTTGGCATCAGGAATGTAACCTTACCATGATCTTCTGGACGAAATTCATGAGGATAACGAAGCCTTACAAGCATGGGAGTGGTATCTGTGGCTGTAGAGCCAGCAAATTCTCCTAATTTAGGTAGAAAGCTTGTGAGAAGCTCCGTTTTACCTGCCGAGCTTGTACCTAGCAAGATGGCGCAAGGCGGTCTTTTGGACCGCTGCACCATAGTAAGGCCATCATTCCCGATGCAGGTCATTTCATTTTCTACTTCTTTGAGAAGCTTATTACTTTTTGGATCAATTGTTTCTTTAAAAGTCTGAAGAGGGAGACACTCTTTGACGATATTTGCCATTACTTCTGTGAGTTCTCCCAATCCTCGACAATGTTCTTCGTATGATGGCATTAGAGACTCCTATTCCTTGCTAAAAACCGGTTCACTGCTAGGGAAATACTGTTTTTCCATAATGTATTTTGGGAATCCCCTTTGGATGAACTGTTGGCTGGTTTTGGACGGTACAATGCGCCAGATAACCGCAGTTCTTTGTCCTGGAGTGGCTTTCAATTCTGGATGACCTGCGCCCTGGAATTTTTCGGGTTTTTCAAAAATAGCAGGGACGTTCAGTCTAAGCTCATGGTTGTTAGGATAAGAATAACGGAACATCTGGTCTTTATGCTGCTCTTTGCTGTAGAAATTGGTTAAATCCTGATTCCACTTGAATTTGATGCTTTTATCAATCTGATCAGAGACTTCAAAGAGCTTTTCGAGGAAATCAATCATACGATTGGAAGACATACTCTGTTGATTGTAGTCCTTACATATATCTTCGAAATTGTTGTAAGGGAAGAAATGGGACATAGGCAGTTGTGCCTGTGTATTGATGTACAAAAATTCCATATCGTATTTGGTAGCAAGAGATGACAGATTCCTTTCGTCTTCAGCAGGCGGCGGATCTTGCTTCCAGTTTAAAATATGGGGTGTAATGCTCACAAGCTCATCAAGAGATTTTTTGATTTTATAGCTAAAGGGCACCAGAATAGGGCCATTATCAAAGCTGAAAGTCCATCTCCATTTGGTCTTACCCTTTGTGGTGGTGATGGTAAAATCTTTTTCTCTTGCCAGTTGTCTCAGACGGTCAGGAGTAATATGGTATCCTTTGACCTGGAAAAGAATGACAGATGCTGGATGAGCTTCAAAATCGATGATAGGAGGTCCACCGACACCAGGTCTGGTCAATTCTTTTTCTGTACCCATTTCATCATAGTAGAATTTCACCTGCAAACGATTCTCTTCTTTGGATGCTTTCAGCTCACTGGAAGGATGCTGCATGAACCAATCCTGGAACAAAGTAACACCTTTTACCATGACGAGCTTTGTATAGCCAGTAGCATCGCTGAGAATCTCTACGTTATATTCCTGTCCTGGATAAGGAGAAATGGAAAGTCCGTCTCTCTTGAAGATGCGTAGTTTTACTTCCTCTCCTTCAAAACCTTCTAAATTAGGACGGTAGGTTTTGATGTAAATCCATTGATGATAAGGACAACGGTCTACCATCAAACGATCTACTACAAAGGAGAAATTGGTATACCAGCATTTTTTATCCGTCAACTGGGACATCATGCTGCGCTCTACAAAACGCAGTACTCCAGATTCTTCTTCCTTGCCTAGCACCTTACGATTTTCTTCTGCTTCTCCTCTGGTTTTGTTTTTCAGCTCAGACCAGAATACCCGATTGATTTCAATAGGAGAAATGAAGTAGGCACGGAGTTGTTTCTGGATTTCTTCGCCAATTTTGCTGACTTCTTTGGCATCGATGTTACCATCTACGTCTGTAATTTCAGAAGTCACGCCTAGCATGGCTACCCAGAATTCGCTCTGTTCTTTCTTGAATTCTCTTAGTCTTTGTTCCCATAGAGAATACTGCAAGATGTTTTCATAGTAAGTTCTGGAAACTTGCAGATTCGCCTTTTCCAGATTGGTATCCTGTACAGGGAATGTCTCTGGATAGGGATAAAGATTAGAGATCATTTGTTTTACATGAGGAACAGAATCAAAATTTTTGGGAATATTATAGTAGTATCCATCCTGTAACTGGACAATGGGCTGTGTTTTCTTATCCAAAACCAGCTTATCAAAAGGAATGCTGAGTTCGATTTCTACAAAGCGTTCTGGTTCATCCACAAGAGGAGGTAGCTCTCGCTTAGGTTGAAGCTGAATACTCAATTCGAATTCAGGGGATTTGAAAGATTTCCCAGACAATAAAGCTTGCTGGACTCTATCCAATTCCAGATGATAGTTCAACAAAGATTGAGCCTGTTGACTCCAGGAAAATAGAAGCGTTTCTTTTGTGATTTCAAAGGTCTTCTTGAGTCCTGCTTCATTTTCTGTCTTGATAGCCAGTTTGATGGTTTCTCCTAGCTTACCAAGGGCAGCAGGAGGATTGGATGGCCCATGGAATCCAATAGATTCCAGACTCCAACGGATTGTATCTGCGAATTTCTGATCTACTTCACTGGCTTTCCAATCTGTATGGTATTGAGAATGGAGCAGAGAAATAGAAGCACAAGTACTCAGATACTGGAGCATCTCTGTGAGATTGCCTGCCTGGGATTTAGGATAGTTGAAAACTTTGATTTTCAAAGCCTTCTGTGCATCATCCATTTTGACCAGCCAGTCTACTTTAGGAGATGGGGCACAAGACACTTCCACATCTACATTGACTTTCATATCCTTTGCTGGATAGTAGAAAGTAACAGGTACGCTTTCTTTTTTATGGCCAGCTTTGACGTTGACTCCAGGAACCATTAGGAACTTTTCGATTCGCCCAATCTCTTTGATCTCTGGACGGAAATAGGTTTTTTGGTCTTTGTCTTTGCCTACTTTATCCAGCTTCAACTGAGAAGCAGGCTTGGAAAGTAGCTTAATACCTTGTGTTTCCTGTGTAATATGAGAGAACCAGTCGCCATCCACGGTCTGATAAAGAATGTTCAATACTTCAGGCTTTTCGATATGAACGATAACATCGCTGGAAACGTCTTTATCGGGTTGTTCTCCAGAGAAAACAATTGCCTGGTATTGGGCAAACCCTAATGGGCCTTCTACAGAGACTTTTTCCATCCAGTCTTTAGGATTATAGCGTGCGATGTCCTTAGCAGAAGAATCAACTTTCCATCTTACCAGTTTCAAGGCTTCAGCAGATCTTGCAGAAATGGGCAATTCAGCGGCTTTTTCACCTCCGCGCCACTTTAAGACCAGGGAAGCTTCTTCTACATTTTTATCCGTCAGGATAATGATGTAAAGCTGGCTTGCTGTTTTGGCAATGGCTTCTCGTATTCCAAACACATTGCGATTGTTGACATCCAGTGTTTCAAAAAATTCTGTTTCTGACTTTCCATAGGTTTCTGGTCTGGCAGCAAAGAAAAATTTTCCACTCTTGCGGGTATATTCCGTAATTTTGCAAGTTTCTCCTGTTGCCGTGTTATAGAAAAACAGGTTGTCAGGATCTTGTCGTCTTTGAACGCAAAGACTGAAAGAGCCAAATCCATCGAGTTTATGAGAACCTTTTTTCTCTATAATCTGGAAAGTAAAGGATTGTAATTCATGGAGAGGGAATTTTTTGGATTCGCCCCATACTCTTTTTTCCAGAGAAATGGGCAAAGCTATACCAGTTACCTGATCGCGAATATCCACAACTTCTTTAGGAGAAAATTCGATATTCTGTTTTGGATGGAAAGTAATAGGAACAGACAAAGGTTTAGAAATACCTGGAACAGCTATATGCAGTTGGCCTTTGATCTCTTCGCTCGGCAGGTGGCGTGATAGAACAACTACTTTAACTGCATTGACTTCTTTGGGTAATTCATGCAGACGATAGTAGAGATCATTGATACTTTCTGCAGATAATGATTCCTCATCTTTCTGGCTTTTTTGCAGTATAGCTTCATGCTGCTTTTTATTGATGTAAGCTTTGTCCAGAAGGATTTTATCCATTTCCAGACCAGGAGTTCCTCTCCAGATTCTTACGCATTCGACCTGCTGTTCTTTACTGATGAAACCCATTTGCAAAGCGATCTGAGCAACAGCATCGGTTCTTTTTAGCCAGAAAGTATCTATTCTTTTTAGCAAAGGTAGAACTGGTGTTCTTTTTGTACCAGATTTGGCATCTCTGTCTTCAGATACCTTTTCTTCGCTATCTTCACTTTCTGATTCTTCTTCATCGCCTTCATCTGATTTCTTTTTTGTACCAACCTTGACAGAGCGGACTTTAGGTGCAGATTTCAGCTTTCCTTCTTCAAAGCTGTCAAACATCATTTGAGCAAGAGGAACGCCATTAGGATCCAGATAATGTATCTGAATAGGAACGCCAAGGCGGTCGAAGCTCACTGTAAAATAGCTTTGTAAATTGGCTTCTGCCAGTTTAGCACCAGAATTCTTTTCTTCTTCTGTAGGATTTGCATACACTTTGATAGGGTCTGTGCTGATAGATTGAACCTGTGCCGTTGCTTCCTGGAAAGCAATCATATTGGGTTCCATCTCCAACGTCCATTTCGGACGCTGTATAATCGCTTCTACCTCTACCATAGGAGTAGCCACTTTTTTATCATCCGTTGGAGTAGCCAGTGGTTTACTGGAAATCATCCTGAATCGTTCTCGCTCCCATCTTTCTTGTGGCTTGAAGCGGAATGTGAATTCATCTTTGGCAGGTATGACCTCTAAAGATTTGAGCTGAGGCTCTGCGATGAATTCTCCTAACTTCATGGCATTGCTATAGTCTAAATGATAGGCTTTATCCAAAACCTGGGCAACATCGTTCAGAATGCCCAATTTAGACAATCTTAGCCAGGAACGATAGGTTCCTATAACCTGGAAGGTTTGTTCGCTTCTTTTACCAGCTTCCAGTAGAACACGAATTTGAGAAACAGTGTCTTGTTTATAACCTTCGACAGCGGTTACAGAAGGAATCAATTTTGTCTTAACGACTTTTTCGCCTTCTTCGGACACAAGGTAAAGATTCATTTCTTCCAAATCTGCTGTTTTTAAATAACCTATGGCGGTCATGATAGCAGAAAAAATCAGAAAGATGATTGTGCTGTAAACAGCAGCATACCCTGTTTTAATTCCAAGATTTTTCCAGGTAGGAATATCCTGAGAAAGCTTTTTAAGATGTAAAATAATAGTATCTAAATCGTTAGATTTTAAAATTTTACGGAATTGGCTCTTGTCCCATCTCTGCTGTATCAAATCTTTGATAGCCATGAGGGATAGCTGTTCCGTGGAAATAGTCTCTTCTACGTCCCCAGGAACTATGGAATAAATTCCCAATACGATTCTGCGTTCTCCTGTTTCTGTATCTGTCAGGACAAAAGCATCTTTGCCAGGATATACATGAAAATCAGGATGACCAAAAAGTTTTTCTTGTCTAAGAGTTTTGATGGCAGCTACAATATCGAGTAGCTCTCTTGCAAACCTTTTGGTTTCCAGAAAGGGATTGGTTGGTTCTTTGCTAAAAACAGCATCGATAGGAAAGTACTGTCTTTCTTCAGGAAGCAAAACGCGAAGGGGGAGAATTTGATTAGAAAGATTGGTATAGCTGGAAGAAGCGTTGAATGCCTTCATGTCCAGAATACGTTCCAGTACGTTTTCCCAGATAGCTTTTTGAGTCAAGACCCCTTCTTTTTGTTCTGGGGGAGCTTCATAAAAGAGATCATTGAGAGATTCGATCCCTTGCGCACAAATGTTCAACTTCCGAGGAATCTCTTTTAAAGCATTTACATCTACCCTACATTTATAATGAGGGGGAAATGTAAAGCTGCCTTCCTTGAGTTGGACCCCCCTTGTTGGCTCAGTTGAAGTAGGCAACTTTGCTCTCCTTAAATTTAAGCAACAAACATTGCATAAACCATGAATCTTTGTAACAAACTCCTGCTAAATTAGCGGAGTCACGATAGTATAACACATACTGTTAAAAGCAGATTAGTACCGATTTTTTACGCGTGTTTTCCCTTAAAAAATAATTTTTTGCCTTTATATATAGATAATCATAAGATACGTTTTAAGTTTTGTCAACACTTTATTTTCTTTTCAATTTCCTAAAATTTTCTTATATGCTATCTTGACAGTACAACTTAAAATGAGTATTGTAACGATGGTTCATTTTTATAGAAAATAATTAGTTATTCAAAACCGAAGATATATAATTTCTATCTGGAGTTTAGACTATGCCTCACGTTGATTTTAAAGGTCTGGAAATTCATTATGAACATAAAGGAGACAAAGGAACTCCGCTTGTTGTTTTTGTCAATGGGCTTTCTCAGCGCACACAGCATTGGAATATCTATGTAGACTATATGGTAAAAAAAGGGTATCAGGCTCTCAGCTTCGATCTTCTAGGCCAAGGGGATTCCTCCAAGCCTGTTTTGGGCTATGATTTCAATGAAAATCAGGAAGTGCTTGCAAAGCTTTTAGATCATATCCATGAAGAAAAAGGCTATATTATGGGAATTTCCTTTGGTGGGATCGTTGCGTTAAAATTTGCCATCTTCTATCCTGGACGCTGCAAAGGAATCCTGCCTGTAAGCTCATTTTCTGAAGTCGATACAAAGCTTTTCCTGGAAGGAATGAATTTGTATAAAGGCATGGTACTACAAGGATTTGATTTCCTTCTGGATATGCTCATGGCAATCAATTTCAGCTCAGAATTTCTCAAGAAAAATGAAAATCTCCTGCCTGTGCTCAGGCGAACCAGTATGGCCTACAACGATTATTATGCAATCCAGAATCTTATTGAATCCTTGCAGCACTTCAACAATTTCACTCCAGAATTGAAAAATATCCAATGCCCTACTCTCATCTTGAATGGCGAATGGGATCACCTCACACCTGTATGGTGCCATGATGTCCTTCGCCAAAATATCAAAAATTCCAGGCTCATGATTGTACAGCATGGCTACCATGCTTTTACCCTGGAATTTCCAGAAATTACATGCAGAATCATCGCTGATTTTGTTGACCAGGTCGAGTCAGAGAGATGGAAAGGCGACCAGAGTGTATGGATTGCAGAAGATGATATTAATTCCGAGGAAATAGCATTTTCCTACGGTAACTACGATCATCTAAGAAGGATTGCCATTCCTCTTGAAAAAAGCCGCAAAAGCGTTTTGAAAAGGCATGAGCAATATGAAATTCCTTCACACAAAGAGCAAAAATATTCAGGGAGATAGAAATGAGGCTCAAAAAATTACAAAGTCTAAAAGAAAATGAAGAAAAAACGAAGGCATTTTTGCTAAGAAAAAAAGATCTGGATGCAGAAGATCAGACAAAAATCGCTCTATTTCTTCAAGCAGTGAAAGGAACAAACTTGATCAGCCTTTCTCAGTTTCAAATGACACCTATCATAAAAGAAGAATGGACAGGATATCGTTTCTTTCATAGCCAATTTTACAGGGAATTAGAACTCAGCACGCTGCTAGTCAAAGGAACAAGCTGGAGCATCAACCCTTTCCTTTATACACAGGCCAACATGCTCAACGCCAGCTTCAGCCTTCAGACTCAGGTTTATCAGTTCCTCCTGGGAGGAAACTATAAGAGTCGTACATTTTTAGAATATCTTGCCTTATCTCACGCTATCATGACAGTAATCAGCTTTATCAGACTTTTGCCACCTGACAGACCTATCTCTGGCCCTTTTTGGACAGCAATACAAGAAATCGAAAAAAACAACGAAGTACAACAGCAAGTCCAGGTGCGCCTGCTCAAAGATGAAAAAAAAGAAATATCTTTTTCTGCTTCTGAGGAGGAAAAGGAAAACATCGTTTATCAATACAGAGAAATTGTAGAAAAACACTTCAGCAATTTTTTAGATTTTTTTCTGGCATAGCTAATCAAGTAATATAGGGGAAGTTGAAAATGAAATATTTATTCATAATTTTAGCTTTTGAATATTTTTTGATTCTTAATGCTGAAAATTTTATGGTTGTAGAGCAACCAGAAGCTAAAATATTTATGGAACAACTGCATCAGGAAATGAAAAAAGTAAAGACAGTGGCTTTTGAATTTCAGCAAGAAAAGCAGCTCGTATTATTCGAAGATACTCTTTTTATTACAGGATGGTGCTATGTAGAAAAACCAGGGAAAATCCGATGGGAATATACCTCACCTATTCGAAAAAAGATACTGCTATGCAATGATAGCGTCAAAATATACAAAGGATCGGAAGAAATTTCTTCTGGTGAAAGCCAGGGTTTGCTTACTGTATATAGATATATACTATCTTTTTTTGATGGCAAAATTGATGTAGATAATTCTAATTTTGTCTATACATTAAAGAAAAATAGGGAAGATCAGGATATATTTCTAATTGAAATGAAAAGCCAGGGTAAATTAACGCAATTTATAGATCATATAGAAATGAAAATTTCCCAAAAAGCCTCTCGGCTTGTACAATTTTTATTGTTTGAACCTAATGGTGACTATACTGTCATCAAGGTATCATCTTATATCCTGAATCCTCAGCTTACTCATGATTTATTTGACAAGAAAGTTATAGAAAAATTTCAGGACGGCTTTTCCCAAAAATAGAAACGAATCCATCATGATAAAAAAAACTTGGAAGCAGCAAGTTCTTGAACAAGTACAAGAGGGAACCCAAAGCAATTTTAGTTTAGGGCTGGCCATAGGATTAGGGATTTTTATGGGAATCATCCCTGTTTGGGGGTTTCAGATGATAATCGCCCTGGGAATTGCTCATATTTTTAAGTTGAACAAACCTCTTGTGCTTCTGTTTAGCAATATTTCTATCCCACCTGTTATGCCTTTTATTTTATTTGCTTCCCTGCAATCAGGAGCAATTCTTGTATCAGGCGATTGGCTATCCATATCTGTCCAGCAAATTACATTAGAGATCGCTTGCCAGTTTCTCCTATATTATTTAGTAGGAAGTATTTTTTTTGCCTTTTTTTGTGGAACACTATTTTTTTTAGTTTCATGGTATTTATTGAAAAAGTTTAGGAAAGCCTGAGGCCAAGATGATAATAGAAAATTTACTGCCGCATCGTTATCCATTCTTATTGATCGAGAAACTGGTTGAGCATCGCCAGGATGAGATCGTTTGCCAGGTAGATTGGAAAAAATCCTCATTTTTTCATGATCAGGATGGCAATCTACTTTTTGTATCTATGCCAGAAATGCTAGCGCAGGCTGCTGCTGTCATGTATGGGATACAGGCAACCGAGAAAACTCCAGCAATAAGATTGCTTACAACGATTAAAGAATTCTTTTTTTATTCTTTGCCTGAAGAAAGCATATTGCAGGTAAAAGCGCGTGTTCATAGTTCATTAGGCTTACATCAGGTCGTCTATGGTGAAATCTACGAAGGCGAAAGACTATTGGCTAAGGGAATGGTATATTTATTCCATAGGGAAAAAACAGAGTAAGCTAAAATATGAAAAACTATATCTTGATAGGTATTCTTGTAAGCATTCTAAGCTGTTGTCATTTGCCTGAATTCGGAACGCCAGGAAAGTGCGAGGAAGGCTTCAATCGTTTGCAGGCTATATGGTTTTCCAATATGCCTCACAGCTATGTTATGAAGCATTTCGTGAGCATTTCCTTTACCAAAAATCAACCAAAACAAATAGATTTTTTTGGGTATGTATTGGTTAAAAATGGCGATTTCCGCATCATCGCGATGAATGATTTAGGATTAACCGTGTTAGATGTTTTTTCAGAAAAAAAAGCGGAGAATTTGGTCATAGTAAAAAAATGGGATAAAATAGAAAATACTTCTATTTTAAAACAAATAGCAAAAGATATTTATTATATTTTTTCTTCCCAATATGAATTGGATAAGCAGCCTTTGCCTGCATATTCTACTAACGATCATTCCTGCCTTTTTCTGAAAAAAGAAGAAAGCTGTACATGGCATGCCTGGGAAATGAAAGACAATCGCCCTTTTAAAATCAGGCATGGAGAAAAGGGAAACGAAAATTCCTCTACTACATTCGATTATAGTGATGGAGTAGTGAATGGCTTTCCCAAAAAAATAGCAGTTGTTTACCCCTTATCTGGGGTGCATATACAAATTCAGATTCTATCGTTACAATCGAAAGAGATTAGTCATGAGCAATTTGTCCCAACCATCCCTTCTAGGTGATATACAAAAAATACTTTTTTCAGACAATATTGTAAAAATTTCTGAAGATCTGGCTGTTTTTCCTGGCCATTTTCCTTCGTCTCCTATGCTTCCTGGAATTTATTCAATCCAGATAGCTCTTAAATATTTAGAGAAAACACTTCAACATCGGGTAAAGCTTCATTCTATTCAACGATGTAAATTCAACCAGCCATTGCTTCCAGGAATGACGGTTTATATAGAATCTAAACTAGGAATTAAAGATGGAAACTTGCAAAATGTCAGAATCATTTTTCTAAACGAAAATAATCATAATCCCCGACTTATTTCAGAAATCAACCTTGCAGTAGAAATTATTTATGAATAAAGAAAGACATTGCTATTTTTTTTTAAAGATTTTACAATATTTATTTATAATACTTTGTATTTTAAGTCTTTATGGATGGTATAGGCTAGAGCTAAATACAGATATTCTAAAACTATTGCCAGATACACCTTCTTTAAAAAATTTACAGAAATACAATAGGGTTTTCTCTTCCTTCAATCGGATTCTCATAACGATAGTCCATAAAGAAAAAAAGGAGCAGGAGCTTTTAGATGCAGCAAACAGAACAGTAGAAATTTTAAAGACAAATCTTTATTTTGAATCTGTACAGGCGAAATTAGATATCTTGTCTGGAGCAGAGGTCAAAAAATTCTATGAAGAACAAATCCCCAATTTGCTAGAGGCTACAGATTTTGAAAAAATTTCTCAAAAAATAACAACAGAAAATATCCATAGCCGCCTGTCAGCAATCTGGGAACAACAGATAGGAATTGCTCCATCGTCATCCAATATCCGTTTGGACCCATTGCAATTTTCTGAATTTTTTTGGAAAAAATTATCCTGGGATATAGAAATCTATCAGGGTTATCTGCTTTCTAAAGACCATAAGGCTTTGTTGATACAAATTCCTTATTTTTCAAAGCAATTAAGCCATGCAGAAAATATTCATTGCTGGGAATTTTTAAAGGAAGCAAGGCAAAAGATACGTCTGGAATTTCCAGGCATGGATATGATCTCTATCGGTGGGCAGAGAATAGCTACGGAAAATCAAAGAATGATTATAGCAGATGTAAAGTTGATTTCCATCTTAACCATATCTGCTCTATGTTTTTTGTTCCTTATAACACTGAAAAATTTTTTCTTTTTCCTATTATTTTTCTTTCCATCTCTTTTTGGAATGTTTGTAGGCGTAGGTATCTGTAATCTGTTTTCGTCTCAGCTTTCTTTGCTTACCTTAGGATACGGTAGTATTGTTATTGGGATCAGCATAGACTATGGAATACATTATCTAACACATATTGAAGCTATGCCATCCGTTACTCCCTTCATGGTTATCCGAAACATTTTTAAACCTCTAAGTTTTGCTATGATTTCTACCTGTGTAGCCATGATCATTCTTTCGTTTTCTTCTTTTCCTGCTTATATAGAATTAGGCTGGTTTATAGCTTCAGGGGTATTCGGGAGCTTTCTCTTTGTAGTCGTTCTATACCCTAAAATTGCAGAATTCATTAAGAAAAAAAAGACACGAAGCATATTTCGCGATTTTTCAGGCATTATAAAAAAGCTAGGGCAACAAAAATTCAAAAAAATTCTGAAAGCATCTGCCGTTGTATTTATAATGATTTTAGCAGGGATTTCTGCCCAAAAAATAGCTTCAATAGGATTTGTCACGGATTTCGAACAATTTAGCTACCGCTCTGAGGAAACAAGGGAAGATGAAGAGAAATTTTTTTCTATCTGGGGCGACCAAAGAGGAAAAATTGCCATTGTTGTGCAAGGAAAAACTTTTGAGGAAGCATTAGAAAAAAACGATATTATCTATCTGATTCTACAAAAAGCAGAAAAACAAAATGAATTGAAGATTGTCAATTTTTCCTCCAGACTCTTGCCTTCTCTAAAAAGAATGAAAGCTTCTCATGAAATCTGGAAAAGCTATTGGACAAAGGAAAGACTGGAAAAGGTAAGGAGTATTTTCCAGAATTCGACCTATGGTTTTTCTTCTCGTGCCTTTGACCCCTTTTTCAAACAAATAGAAAATCCTTCTCCGCCTCAATCCATAGCTGAGCTATCAAAAAACGCATCTTTTTCATCTCTGCTCCAGGATAGTGTTATCCTAAAAGATGGTGTCTGGTATGTTCAAACCATCATCCAAATAAAGGATTTTTCTACTGCTGCTTTTTTATATGAAGCAATGGAAAAATCAGTTTCTGATGTGATCTTAGTAGACAGAATAAAAATACTAAAGACAACAGATACTCTATTAAGAGAAGAAATTTTTTGGATTGTACTTGCTATTTCTCTCTTTCTTATATTGCTCCTAAAATTGTTTTTTGTATATTTAGAGACAATTTTATGCAATTTTATTCCATTATTTTTAAGCATACTATGCACCCTGGGAATTCTGGTTCTTCTAGGAGTTCCTGTGGATCTTTTCAATATTTTGGTAATTATTTTTATTCTTAGCATTGGTATAGACTATACCGTATTTCATAGTTGCTCTTATTTGTCAACAGGGGGATTACAGGGCAGTACATCCACTAGCAATTTTAGCATAATCCTATGCGCATCTACTACTATACTAGGCTTTGGCGCACTGGTTTTTGCAAAGCATCCTGCTCTACATAGTCTTGGACTTTGCTCGATCATCGGAATAAGTATGGCATTGATAAATAGCCTATATATTACCCCTATTTTCCTGCATTTTTTTATGCCTCCTAATAGAAAATCTCACCCTATTCACATATATCACTTCATTCCTACATTCTGGTCTGGAATATGCTATTTTGTAGGATTTATTTCCCTGGCTACAATCGTTTTTCCATCCATCGCTTTATGGCAAAAAATTACAGGAAAAAACAATAAAACCGTTTATCTCAGGATCATTGAATATCTGAATAAGAGAGTTCTGGATACAGATCCTTTAGGCAACGTGGTGCATCGTAATTTCCCACCAAGAGAAAAATTGGATGGTTGTGTCGTAGTATCCAATCATGTAAATATGTCAGACATTCCCTTATTCAACAGCTTGCCATGCGATAAAATTACCCTGGTCAAATGGTTCTGGAAAATTCCCTTTGTTGGTGCAGTGCTAAGAATGGCAGGCTTCATTCCCATACCAGACAAGTTAGAAATTTCCTATAATAACCAACATATAGAAATTTCTAAAAAAATTTTATCCCAAAAGATCAATGTGTTTTTTTTCCCAGAAGGTACTCGCGTACAAAGCTTTAAGATGCAGAGATTCCATCAAGGGGCATTTCTGCTGGCATGCTCAGATAAAATACCTGTATTGCCTGTTTGTTTTTTTAATTCTCGCTGGGTTTTTCCTAAAGGAAGGTTTATTGTGAGAGATTTTGAGCTGATCGCCTCTGCCCTTCCCTTTATAACTCCCGATAATTTTGACTATTCTTCTGGTCCCAGGGCACTAGCCGATCATACTAAAAAATTGATAGAAGAAGAATACGAGCGTATCGCCGACGAAAAGGCATGTGAATGCAGACAAGCAAGGCTGGTAAGGGACTGTTATATTTATATCGCTCCTTATTTCTCCATGTACCTGTTTTTCAAACTCTATATGGATAAAAGCTACCGCCTGCTACCCAAGCTACTGCCTCGTGAAGGCAATATCTTGGATATAGGGTGTGGCGCAGGATTTCTGAGCAATCTATTGGTGTATTCAGGAGAAAAAAGGCACGTTTTGGGCATAGACTACGATGAAGAAAAAATCAGCCTGGCAAGAAAGAGTATTATAAGCTATCTGGATCAATCTTTAGAGTTCATTGCAGGTGATATTTTAGAAGAAACAGGCAAAAAAATCCCTTTAGAGTATTTTAATGGCGTTTTATGCTGTGATCTTTTACACTATTTCCCTTTAGAGAAACAAAAAGAACTGATTCTATCAGCATGGAAAACCATGAAGCCAGGTGCTTCTCTGGTGATCCGACAGGATGTAATAGATAGCAAAACCTCCTTCTGTCCTCATTTTCTCTATGAAACTTTTGGAAAAAGGGTCGGCTTTAACTCTTTTTTCTATGGCGAGCCTGTATATCCTTCAGCAGAACAAATCCTGTCCTGGTTAGAAGAAACAGGTTTTATTCGTATTCGTTCCAGCCTTTATTCTATGCCCAAAAACAATCAAATCATTTTGATAGCAGAAAAGCCCATTCTCTAGCTTTTCCCTGTATCATGGCTAATTTTATTCTTGACACATATCTTCTTTTTTGAGAAGATGTTTAGCTTCTGGCTTGGTGTTTAGTTATGTTCTTTGTATTGAATTTTTATTTTTTGTTTATCCGTGTTAGGAGGAAAGTGGTGAAAACATCAGCAATTATCGTCTTGGTTATGGTATGCCTTTTGGCTGGCTGTCATGGTGTTCATATAAAGTCTAATATTCCAGGTGCTTGTGTTTACATAGATGATGTAAAAACTGACTATGTAACACCTTGTAAAATAAGGGACAAGGTACTGGGAAAGGGTATGCATAAAATTGAACTAAGACTGGATGGTTACAAAGCTATTGCCCCAACAACCCAATCTGTAGAAGTATTTGTTGCTCCTGCCAGCATTGTATGGTCTATAATCTTGCCCATTCCTATGTTAATTATTGCTGCTGAAGAAGGCTTTGTGCGATCAAAACCAAAAGAACTTCAGTTTATTCTGGAAAGGTCCAGCTCTTTTGATCAAAATACGCCTTAATATTTCACTCCCTGTACCCAGGGCTACCTGGGTACAAGCTATATATATATTTAAATGAATTTTTTCTAAACTTTTTTTGACGAGGATATGATGTATGGTTGGGGAGGCTATAAATACCCAGATATTGGATAAAATCGTTGATATTTTGGTAGAAGATTTTAGTTTTGACAGAGAAAAGCTACAGACAGATGGAAGTCTGCAAGAGCTAGGTTTAGATAGTATAGATGCGGTGGATTTGATAGTCGCATTGGAAAAAACTTTCGAATTTCGTGCAGAAGAAGAAAAGGCTAAAAAAATACGAACTCTCTATGATATTGTAAGATTTATTGAAGAAAGTTTACAGGAAAAGGCCGCAAAACCAGCATAATTTTTTCATCCCATTTTAAACCTGGGGAATCCATGAGCCAAAAGCCTAGAGTCGTAGTTACTGGTGTAGGAATTGTTTCTTGTATTGGAAATACCTATCTCGATGTCCAAAAGTCTCTTCATGTATGTAAAGATGGACTAGGGCCAGTTACAATATTTTCCACATCTGCAATTCACCCTGTTGGAGAGGCACAAATAGATGCCTCTAGCGATGAGAGAAAATTTCGTATTCATTTTTTAGCAGATCATGCCATCCAGGAGGCCTTGCTGTCGTCTGGCTTACTGGCAGGCAGCAATCCCTGGCAAAATATAGGCATTGCCCTTGGCACATGCACAAGCGGAATGCTAGAAATGGAAGAATCTTTTTTTCACCTTAGAAAAGGAGAAGAAAATAAAGTTTCTATCTCAAAACCGCTTTCTATGGGTGTAATTTGTGATGATATTGCATCAAAGTATAATATTTCTGGAAGAAAAATGCTTTTCTCCACAGCCTGCTCTTCCAGCTCCAATGCCATCGCCTGCGCATTCCATGCAATCAGAGAAAAAGAATGCAATGCAATGATTGCTGGAGGTGCAGATGCTTTATGCCGTTTGACATACTATGGATTCCAAAGCTTAAAGATAATGGCAGAAAACAAATGCACACCTTTTAGCAGCACAAGAAAAGGCATGAATCTCGGAGAAGGCAGTGGAATTCTAATATTAGAATCCCTAGATCATGCCCTAAAGAGAGGGGCTAAAATCTATGCAGAAATAGCAGGCGTTGGAACGAGTGCGGACGCTTATCACATGAGTGCGCCTGATCCTATGGGGAGAGGAGCATATCAAGCAATGAAAATAGCTCTTGATTGCGCCTCTATTTTGCCAAAAGAAATAGACTATATCAGCACTCATGGCACAGGCACATTGCAAAATGACGAGGTAGAAACGATTGCCATCCAAAATCTATTCGATACATATTGCCATAAGCCCTGGGTCAATTCCATAAAATCTTATTTAGGCCATACACTAGGCTCATCAGGAGCAATAGCATCGGTATGCGCTATCAGTTCCCTGGAAACAAATTTTATTCCCCCCACGCTAAGACTAGAAAATATTGATCCTAAATGCAATCTTCATCACTCTCTGGAAAAGGGAGTCCACGAAAATATTAACACGGCACTGGTCAATTCTTTTGGGTTTGGAGGAAACAATACATCCTTAGTATTCAAAAAATTTTATGAATAATCGAAAAGCATCGACAGTGATTACAGGCATAGGTATTATATGCCCTTCAGGGGTAACAAAAGATATTTTTTATCATAGCTATCTTTCCAACACAAATCCTGTCTCTACGCCCAAGAATATCCATCTTTTCGGTAAAGACTATATCTATGCGGTATATGATATTCCTCCAATAGAAGAGCCTGGTATCCCTTCCAGCCTACAGCGCAGAATGCGCTCTTTATCCCTCATGGTTGTTGTCTCCGCATGGAGATGCCTGCAAGATAGCGGGCTAGAATATTCTAAATATCTGGAGACTATGGGCATCGTAATGGGAACAGGTTGGGGGGAAATAGATTCGATTCATTCACTGCTCATGCAGGCCACGGAGAAATCCGATATTCTAATATCTCCAACTCTCTTCCACACTTCTGTGCATAATGCACCAGCAGGACATTTAGGAATCGCTTTAGAATCCAAAGGCCCAACTCTTACCGTAACACAAGGGGATCAGTCTTTCGAGTCCGCTCTATCCCTAGGAAATTTGCTGTTACAATCAGAACAATGCCCTGTTGTATTGGTAGGAGGGGCAGACACTTTCTTTGATCTGTCTGTCTTAGAAAAAAATACAAACAAAGACACCCTTTCTACAGTTTCCAAAGGAAGCTGTTTTTTTTTGTTAGAACCAGAAAAATCAGCTATAGAAAGAAACACCCCTGTCTATGCACGCACTGTTTTCCTACCCTCACGCACAACACAAAATCAAGAACAGATTCATGAATATGCTTGCGATATCAAAGCAAGCCTGTCTGAACAATCCTCTGGTACTGGCGAACCAATAGATTTAGTTGTATTTACAGGCGTTCCCACTTCTTTTTGGCACATAGAAATCCCCTTAATAAAAGCGATTTTAGAAGGGAAATCTGCCTATTTAATTCCGCCTGACACGCCACTATCCAGACCCACACAAACTGCCGAAGATTTCCTGGGTAGCCTTGCCATTTTAGAAAAGCAAAAAATCCCAGATAAAAAAATCCTGTATTTGACTAACAATGAACTAAAAGATGCAGATTCGCTGGAAGATCTCAAGACCATAAAAAGAATCCTTCTGATCTCCGTAAGCAGTCAGGGTACGCATAGCTTATTTCTATTAGAAAAATTAAGGAATCGGAATGAAATAAGTTCCCCATTTAACGATAAAGATAACGATTAAGATTATGATAACGATTAAGATTATGAATCGTAGTCCGATTCGTTATCATTATCTTAATCGTTATCGAAATTTTTGTGATTTCCCTTTTTTTTATTTTTTTTTGGCAAAAAGACAAACTAAGCTGAAAAATAATAAAATCAAGCTAGTTGGTTCTGGAATATTGCTCGTGATAGCAATCTGGACAGAATCTATTCGATATGTTGTATCATTAACATCATTGGATATGATGAAGCGTAAGCCACGAGATAGATCCAGTGTCTTGGATGTAATAGTACTGAATGTGCTGGAATAAAAACTTACGCCTACACTGGCTGCCTCCAAAGAATTGATGGCGGTACTAAAAGTTACACTTCCAGAAGCGTTGACTCCTGGAAAACCTACGCTAGAACCAACTCCAGAATGATTTGTCCAACCACTTAATGACATAGAGCTAGGCTGAGAAAAAGAGATTACCCCATATCCACCACTACTGTTATCCCATATCTGCAAACCCACTGCATTCACTCCATCGCTAATCAAAAAGATAGGATCATAGTCTCCGTTATTGTTAGTAAAGTTTACTGTAATATTGACAATAGCAGTGTTAGATGCAGAGAGTACGCCAGAAGAAAGAAAAGGCATATTGGCAAGTACATAATTTCCGCCAGAAGTGATTCCCGATAGAATCAGCGATGTTCCACTTAGACTTTTGGTAGATTGGCTGAATGCTGCGTTGTTGTAAATGTATTGTCCTGTATATGTCTCATTTAAAATAGTATCAGCGAAAACCGAAAGATTTAAAAAGATAAAAAAAAATATGATTTTTCTCATAAAAAGTCTCCTAAAAAAGTAAGACTAAAAAACACCTTGTCTATTTTATCACAAACAACTCTTAAAAAAAATAGTTTTCAAAAAATGGCCTCAAAAAAGTCGTAAATATCTAAAAATTCTCTTGATTTCAGGATTTTTTTTCAGTGTAATCAACATATACTTTCCAGTGTTTCATAAAAATTATTGTAGCTCTGGATTTTTTACATCTGCAACATCAGAGAGGCACGGATAATATGAAATTCGTTTTGATTTTTATATTTTGTTTTCTTTTTTCTTGTGCTGATATGCGCTATCAGAGTGCCAGGAATTGGATCTATGATCAGCAATATGAAGAGGCATGCTATTTCTTAGAATCTTTGTTGGAAGAATCGCCTGAAAATCAGGAATATAAAGCTCTTTTGGAAATAGCCAAAGAGAATGCGGGGCAGGCTCATCTGGAGAAGATACGAAAGTATGCCAATTCTGACATTGAAACCTCTCAGCATTTTTACGATAAGGCGAGGGTGAGGATTCCTGATAATCTGGAGCTGGCAAGGTGGGAAGAGAGGCTGAAGATTGCCAGGGCAGATGTGGACACAGGGGTTATGGTCGCTCAAAACTGGATGCAGCAGAATCGATGGGATGAAGCTCTCTTGCATCTCGAAAAGCTTCAGAATTATAAAGCATCCTATCCTTATCTGAAAAATTTAAGGCAGACGGCATTGAAAGGCAGCTTCGATTTTCATTTTTTGCAAGGGATGAGATATTTTAAAAATCAGGAATACGAAAAGTCCCTGCAATCTTTTAGTGTATGTCTTACGAGAGGCCAGGACAGAGAGTTATCCGAATCCTGGGTCAAGGCAGCACAAACGCACCTTTTGTGTCTAAGCGATATTCGCGAAGCGAAGGAAAGCATGGAGCAAACCGAATATGCTCGATCTTTTTCTCTCTACCAAAATGCCAGGGAAAAATTGCTGGCTCTGGATATTCTTCAAAGAGAGCCTCTTCTATTGGAAAAAATAGAAGAAGGGATTGCCCTTTCCCGACAAAAAGAAACCAGGCAAATCTATGAAAGGGCTATACGAGAAGAGTCTTTTCAAACCTGTAGCGGCTATTTTCAGAGCATCCGCCTTTACAGAACATGCCTGAGCAAAATCAGTCCTTTTTTAGACTGCGAAGAAAAGATAGAAAAAAACAAAAAGATGCTGGCTGTGCTTTTTCAGAGAGAAGGGATGAAGTGGATGCAGTATCCTGCTCTGAGGTATATAGGGCTTGCTCATCGCTATTTAGAAGAAGCTTACTCTTACTTTCCTAACCTTCCTGGTCTGGCAAAGCAAAAAGAGCAGGTGCAGGTACTCTGCCTTCTGAAATTAAAAAACACGGTGAAAATACGTGTCTTAGGTGGAGAAGAAACCTATAGAAATTTTTTGCAAGAAAGCCTTGTGGATTATATCAACCAGAGACAATTCCCTTTCCTCGTGGCTTCTTCAGGAGATGCCAGGGAGACTTTGTCTCAATATAAGGAAAGGCTGGCGGATCTCAACTACTCTTTGCCACAAGAAGAGGAAATTCTTTTTCCTGTATATCAGCTCAATCTGGAAATTTTGGAGAGTTCTGCCAAAAAAACAGGAGAAAATTCCTTTATGGAATGCACTAGCCAATACTTTTCTCATAAAGTCGCCATTCCCTCCTGGGAATTTTTGCAGTATACGGGGGACAGGCAGTACTATGAAGAAGAACGAGACCGCCTAAAACGCATTGCCATAAGCCTTGATGAGCAAGTCCAGGCTCGTCAGAAAACAATGGTGGAAAGGCGTTCGACCAGAGATCAATATAAAGAATCACTCTCTCGTATTGCGGAAATTGTTCTGGATCTGACCTCCCAGAAAGAAAAGGCCGTGAACCAAAAGGCTTCTATCCAGTATCAGGTGGAAGAAAACAACAAATACATTTCCAAAGCAGAGACAGAGATCCAGCAATACAAAAAGAAGCTGCAAGAAGTTTTGACTCCAGAGCAAATTCGCTATTATCAGGACAAGATTTCTGATCTCTCTAAAAAGATTGCCATTTGCAGAAGATACAACAGGGAGGAAGCAGCAGAACGCTTGCGGATTTTGCGATCTCTCATCAGAAGACTGGAAAAAGAAATCTCTGATTCCAAAGAAGAGGAAGAAAAACAGCAGGCACTCTATGACGAGAGCGAAAGAAAATTCCAGGCATCCCTCACTTCCTATAACCAGGCACAAAGCCTGCAAAATCGAATGTATGAAGAGCAGAAAACCAGCGATAGAGAATACCAAAAGTTGCAATATACACCAGTAAGAGAAAGGAATCTGGATGTAAAGGCTGCCTACCAATACAAATATTCTCCCTATCAGGTTTTCGGAACAGTCCTGGTCAAAGGATATATTCTGGATGTACTCAAAGAGAAAAGGCTATTGCTTCTGGAAAGCAAGATTCAAGATCTTTCTGAAGAAAAATGCCTTAGAGATGTACATACCAGGGATTCTTCTGGCCTGAGATCCAAAGAAATTTTTCTGCCATCTTCTGATGATTTCGAAAGAAGATTGCAGGAACGTGCCATCCAAGACTTACAGAATAAGCTGGAAATCTTTTTCCTATACCATCATCGAAGATACTGGGATCAGGCAATGGAAGCTTCTTCCCGAAACCACACTGCCGAAACAGCCGAAAACCTTTCTCTTTTCCTGCAAGGAGCAAAGAGCGGGGAAGAATACAAAGAAGCAGCCTTAAAATTGCAGGAAATATTGTATTCCTCCAATTTTTAGGCTTGTTTTGGGCGTATTTAATGTTTAGGGGAACGAACCACAGATAGACACAGATAAACACAAATAATTTACAAGGAAGCAATTTATATTATACATTAACCACAGAGACACATATGAAAAAGATTTATTATCTGTGTCCATCTGTGTTCATCTGTGGTTCTCTTTTGGCTATCCCCCAACCTTAAAATACGCCTGCTTGCTTCTGCGGGGGCTATTCGTCTAGCCCATATTTCTGGGCAAAAGCGAGGATGGCTTGTTCAAAGATTTCCATGGGGGGTCTTACAAGCCCTGCACCGACCTGGCCTACTCCTGCATTTTTATGGGCAATTCCTGTGTTGACTCTTGGTGTAATGCCTTTTTCTACTACTTTACGGATGTCAATGCCAACAGGGGTGCCACGGAAATCCAATTGTGGGATTGTAAAGAATTTGTGCTGGCTATGAGTGATTTCATACATTTCCAAGGTGCTATTGAGTGCATCTTTGGGGGTTCCGCTCACAAAGCTTACTATAGCAGGGGCTGCGGCCATAGCAAAAGCTCCTATTCCCGAAGTTTCGGTTATGGTGCTGTCGCCTATATCGGGATTGGCATCTTCTGCTTTAAAACCAGAGAAATAAAGGCCTTTAGGTATCTGGGCAGGAGCGGTGAACCATTGTTCTTTTCCTAAACCTGATACTCGGATTCCAAATTCCGTACCATTTCTAGCCATTGTGCAAACGATGGTACTTCCTTCGATTCCCATCGCACTATCTGCGATGGCCTTGCATGATGCCATGATAGGATTGAGTACGGAAAGGGCATTATTGCCTAGAAAATCCAGGATTTTAGAACAATCGGAAGAGTCTTTGCATACTTTTGCTATGGATGGGCTGAGGGCTTTGAGGAAAAGCAATGTTCCTGCCTTATTTCTGTTGTGGCCTTCATCTCCCATGTGCAAAGCTTCAGAAATCAGCGTTCTCATATCAACGCCCTTGCTTTCTTCCAGAGCATTTTTTATGACAGGAGCCATAACATCTTCCATCCAGCGAAGCTTATCTAAGACTTCCTGACTATAGGCCCCATAGCGCAATACTTTGCCATATCCTTCATTGAGGTTACAGAAAGCACGGTTGCCATGAGTCTTGTTCTCTACGATATATACGGACATAGAAGGAGAGATGATGCCTGCCATAGGGCCTACGGATTGATGATGATGGCAGGGGGAAAGCTGGATCTTTCCTTCTATCATGAGTTTTGTCGCTTCTTCTTCTGTTTGGGCTTTTCCCTCCCAGAGCAAAGCTCCCAGTATAGCTCCTTTGAGTGGCCCACAGGCTTTTTCCCATACAATAGGAGGGCCTGCATGTAAGAGCATATTCTCTTCCATGCCAGGGATCACATCTTTTGCTTTGCCAAGACCGACCAAAACAGGATGTGCTTCCAGCATTCTCTTCGTAGTTTCATCATTCGCTTTTTCAATATCTAACATAATAATAACCTTTCAATAAATAAGGAATAAGAATTAAATAAGTTCCACATTTCCTCCCGCAGACTCAAGCAGATGCT
>CALKWO010000051.1 GCA_938003875.1 uncultured bacterium | reverse complement strand
AAAACAAAATACAGAATTTTTATTGTTCTTTTATTATATTTTGATTAAAATAAAAAAATCTTTATTTTAAAGGAGGCTAGTATGGCACAAAAATTTGTTTTGTTTATTCTGATTTTTTATATTTCTTCAGTAAATGCAATTAGCTTGATTGGTAGATGGGGGTTTGAAGAGGGAAGCGGAACAACTGCGCTCAACTCATCTTCCAATACGGGCATTCATGGTACAATTATAAATGGAACCTATACAACGGGTAAAGTGGGAAACTATGCACTGAATTTTAATGGTTCTGGCAGCTATGTGGAAATCAATAATCCCAATGATATTTTCACGCCTAGCACTATAGGTATCTCCCTTTGGTTCAAAGCTAGAAGTAGCCAGGAAACACACGCATGCATTCTGGATAAAGGTCATGGTTATGGATCTAGCCCTTACTATGCAGGTTATGCATTTCAATACGCTGGAGATGCTGCCAATTTTGGTACTTTCTATGGTAATGGATCTACTTTTACGGGTACAGGCACAAGCCCAAGCTATAAAGATGATGTATGGCATCATGTTGTCGCTAACCTGGGTGAATCGGAAATTTCTTTATATATGGACGGAGTTTTGGTTTCTAAAACAGCAGGGCAAGGGGCTCTTGTCAGCAATGATGCCAAACTTTATTTAGGAAGGCACAGAGCACTAGGACGATTTTTCAATGGCTTGATCGATGAAGTACAAATCTACAGTGGCGCACTGAGCCAGGATCATGTAACAGCATTGTTTGCTTTGGAAAACCCTTTGCTGGTTCCTGAAATTTCCTCTGGTTTATTGTTTACTCTTTCTTTGCTTTTTGCTGCTTTCTATATGCAAAGGAAAAATAAACAATAGCTTGGCTATGAATATGTTAGCACAAAAATTCAAAAAAAATCTGATGTCAGGATAGCATTACAGCGCATCTCGGATGTATTGCATACATTAAAAAGAACCACAGATAGACACAGATAAACACAAATAAAAAAATTTACCACGAAGAACATGAAGAACACAAAGTTTAAAAATTATCTGCGTTCATCTGTGTTCATCTGTGGTTCAAATCGCATATTATTTGACTCTGTATGAACGCAAGTGAGAAGTGCTGTAAAAGCACACTGAATTTTTTTGCAATTTTTGTGCTGATTTATCAATTTCTTAACAGTTGGAGAATAAAAAGAATGGCTTTTCCTCAAGATAATTGGAAAAAAACAGAAAAAATCTCGAACCCCAATTCGCCACCAGAAGAGCAAGCGAAAGAAAGCCCATCATCCGGTTCAGCAGGAGATGCACAAAAATTAAAAATGCCTTCAGAGGCCACAAAAAAATTCAAGCAAATGTATCTTAAAATGTTGGCATCGCATACTGATTCTGTGGCAGAAAAAGATAATTTACCAAAAGAAAAACATGATGAATCTTACATTGCTTTAGATTTTAAGCCAAAATCCGAAACATTGCCTAAAATTACAACAACTGAACAAGGAAAAAAAATGGAACTTCCCCCCGCTAGTAAAAGAATAGAAAAAATATCGGGGAAATACCCTGCAATAGAAGCTCAGAATCAAGAGGCTCCATTATCGTCTACAACAAAACAAAACTTACCTACGGCAAAAGGAATTTTGGATAAATGGAAAATGTACAGACAGCAATCTCCTTCACAAGAAAGGGAAGAGCAAGCTTCTTACCTTATGGGGGGGAACTCTCAGGGCGAAACAGAGAATATTCCAGCAGAAAAATTTTTAGGATTTCATGAAGAGGGTGGAAAAAAAACGGCAATACTGCCTTTTTCCAGGGACAAAAATGGGGAAGAGGAAAATTTTAAAACGGAAAAAAGGCCTTCTATACCACAAGAGGAAAAAACAGCATCCAGAAAAATAGAAAGTTTCACCAAGAGGATTGAGGATCATATAGCCAGGGAAAATATAGCGCAAAAGCCATCAGAAACAAGAGAGTTGCCATTACCAATAGGAAAAGTAGAAAGCAAAACACAGAAAAATCTTTTTACTCAAAGAAGAAAACTGGACTCTATTTCCTTAAAAGAAACTTCTTCCTCTAATCCAATAGAACAAGGGCAAGATGGATTTCCCGTTGCTTCACAAAATGGGGAAGGGGAAGAAAAGCCAGTAAATATCCCTTACATTAAAAGAAAGACAGAGCGATTTAAATTACCAAGAAAAGTAGAAATAGAAAAAACAGAAGAAATTTCTTCTTTTCCTGAGATACAAGAATATCAGAAAAGCCCAGATATCCAGTCTCCCGATTTAGAAGAAAAAAATGGATTGGCAACAGCCATTATCCCCGCAGAAGAATTTTTAATGCCTGGTTCTTCTGCGATGCAGGAAAAGGATGAATTAGCAACAGCGGATATTCCTGCCCAGGAATTTTTGATGTCTTCTGCAACAACAGAAAATGCCCAGATGGCAACAGCAGATATCCCTGCCCAGGAATTTTTGGAAGAACCCAAGAGTGTAGCGACAAACACAGTCAATGTCTCTACAAAAGAATGGAAAAGAATTGCAGATCAAAGCAAAACAGGTGAAATTAGTGATCTTATATCTAAGGATACGAAAAGAAATAAACCTATCGACATCGATTTAACAGTAGCCGCTAAAGAGGGAGAATTTAATCCAAATCCTAAAAAAAATGCTGCTCAAAATTTCTCCTGGGAATCTTTGCTTTTGAACAAAACCATCGCTAAAGACCGTCTTGTTCCTTCTTCATCAGAATATTGCGGTCTGGATGCTATTAAGATAAACCGCTTCCTGGGAAGAGGTGCGAACGGAGAAGTCTATGAAGTAGAATGCAAAAGATTCTATCCTTACAAATATGCTTTAAAGATCCCTTTGCTTCCCCTTGCTAAAAACGGGCCTATTTTTGAAAGAGAATTGGCACAATTCCATCGTATCCAGGCAGCAGAATCTTTGCATATACCGAAAATACTAACAGGAGAGTTCAGTTATGAGAATATGACCATTCCGTATTATGTGACATATTTGCTTTCTCCTTTAGAAAAGGCCCTGAATGAATCCAAAAAGAAGCTCATTCCTCCACCATTGGGATTCAGCATTTTTTATTCTCTATTGAAGGCATTAGAAGACCTCTCTTACGGTTTTATCATTCATAATGACATTAAACCCGACAATATCATGTTTTGTCGCGATGTGCCTATGCTCGTAGACTTTGGGGTATCGAAAAGCTATAGTGAAATCAATGAACTGGAATTATGGAAAAAGCGGGGATACTTGCATGGAACTCCTGTTTATCTACCACCTGAAGTCATACAGATAGAAAATCATCCTGATGGCGAGCATATTATGTTTTGCCTGGATAAAGTAAGCCAAAGAATGGATATATGGGCGTTAGGGATTACTTTTATGGAGTGGCTCACTGGGCACAGAGTGTTTCATGATGTTACTTTGGGTGCTAATGTCCTCGAAATGCTTGGAAAGATGCAGCATTTATTCGAAGATGGGTATATTCAAAAATATAGAGAGCAATGCCATCGTAGACTTACGCGTATGTATTTGGGGACAGATGTCCTGACTCAACAGAGAATGAAAGACTTTGACATTCTGGCATTCTACGACAAAAAATATGTCCATAAACAAAAGGTGGACGTAGAGGATATTGAAGTCAAAAAAGTATTTTTAAACGATATATTCAAGGTGTTTGATCTTTGTACATTACCTTATGATAAAAGACCTAAAGCACCTCAGTTGCTAGAAGAAATCAAGGGCATTTTTCCCCAAGCTCAAGAAAAATACGGTTCTTTGTACTATGATTCTATTACACCACCTTTGGAAAAAACCTTTCTGAAAAAGCTGAATGTAGAATCTTTCAAAAAGACATACTATTTGCTCAAAGGAAGACGACAGTACGAAGCCAAGCGAGATGGTGGATGGCAGTGTATGAGCAGACGATATGATCAATGGATTTCCGTCACAACTATTTTCAATGATTTTTTCACAGCATTGAATATAAAAAATTTAGAAGGGCCTGATAAAAAAGATCTTTTAGAGGAAAGTGTTCGCGAAGATGCTGTATTGTGTCAACTGTTTCCTTTTGATATTCGCTATGCCTTTTATCATAATCTGATCAAAAGAGACAAATCTGGTCTGTTGAAAAGAATAGGGCAGGATGTTCCCACCTTCGTGCTTTGTTCCCAACATTCTCAGGAAAAATACAGTCATATTTTTGCCACAAAAAGTCTGTCTGACTCTGGTATGCTTTCGCCTAACGACCAGGAGGAAGCCTTTCTTTTTCCGCTATATACTGTATCCGAGGAGGGAGAGTTTGTATGCAATCTTTCTCCTCTATTCACTTCCATCATAGAGCAAGAAATGGAATGGGAATATATTACAGAAGAAGGAGATTTTGAAAAAACATTCAACCAGGAGAATGCATTTCATTATATATATGCTATCTTGCATAGTCCTACTTATCGCACTCGCTATTCCAAGCATTTTCAAAAAGAATTCTGTCGTATTCCTGTTATCAATCAAAAAAAGCTTTTCAAGCAGGTTTCTCTATATGGCAAAGAGCTTCTTTCCTTGCATTTTCTGGAAGCTCCATCTCTTACTAACCCTTATGTTTCCTGTCCTGTTACAGGCCACAATAAAGTAGATGAAAAATTTTTACGCTATATGCCTGCTACAGAATCCAGACAAGGCAGAGTGTATATCAATGAAAAGCAATATTTTGAAGGAATCAACCAGCAGGTATGGGAATTTTGTATAGGCAACTACCAGATATGCCATGAGTTCTTAAAAAATCATCTTGGTATGTCTTTAGACTACGATGAGCTGGTACACTATCAAAAGACGGTTTTTGCTATCCAGGAAACCATCAGGATTATGGAAGAAATCGATAAGCTACTCTTCAGTGCCTGGACAACAGTAGAACAACAGCAAAACTAGGAAAAATATTTCTATATAGCTCAGGTTGAAAGGAAAATAAACCATGATAAAAAAAAGCGTTTTTTCTCGCCTATTCTTTCTTTTACTTTTGGTTACAATTTTTTGCGCGGATAGCTATAGCCAGAATGAGCAGCAAAAAAAAACCAAAGCAGATTTCATAATCCAGGAAATCTTCAGCAACAATCCTGAAACGCGAGAAAAAACGCTTGCAAGTCTTGCCTCCTATGATGCCAAAGAAATTTTTCTTCTATTGAAACCCTATTGCGAAAGCAAACAGCCCGAAATAAGAATCTATGCCCTCGCTGCATTAGAGGTTCTTAAGAGCAAAGAGAGCTATGAAGAAATCGCCAAAATGCTGAAAGACAAAAGCCCCTCTGTTGCCTATACCGCAGCTTTGGCACTTGCCAGAAATATTTCTATATCCAAAGATTCTATACGCGATGCAATACAATCTTCTTCCAGCCAGGCGCAATACTATGCGCTTGTAGCTATAGAAAAAAGTAAAGACAAAGCTTTCTGGGATTCCGTCATTTTTCTGGCAAATTCTTCTTTTCCTCAAGTCAGAAGGCAGGCAGTATTTGTATTAGGCTCATACCAAGGGGAAAAAGCAGATACAAGATTTTCTGAAACCATCCATATTCTCAGACGACGACTTTCCGATGGAGATCGCCTTGTCAGGGCTAGTGCTATATGGAGCCTATCTCAGCATGACTATGAAGAAAAGCAAAAAGATATAGAAAAATCTGCGATGGATTCAGCCTGGGAAGTTCGATGTGCAGCAGTAAATTCTATCACTACAAAAGAGAAGAAAGAAGACATAAGCCGTCTTCTCTTATCCCTTATCAAAGATACTCATTGGGCAGTACGCTACGCCTCTGTAAAGAAAGCAGGCAAATTGAACTGCCTTTCTCTCTTGCCCACCCTCCATGAGATGCTTTTGGATAAAAAAGAAACTGAAAAGGTAAAAGCGGCAGTTTGCTCTGCCTTAGGCGAACTTGGCGATATTTCTTCTTTGCCTTTCCTTTTGCAATCATGGCAAAGCCCCAGCATGTCCATTTGCAAGGAAACAGACTTTGCTCTAAGCACATTTGCCTATCTCTACCCTCGCAAATTTGTCCAGATTTTTCAAGATAAAAGCCAGCCATGGAAGCTGAGATGTGATGTTGCTATGCTCCTGGGAAGAATTCAGGCTAAAGATATGGCATCCTATCTTTATGTAATAGCACAAGATAAAGAAGAGCAAGAAACTATCCGATGCAAAGCCCTTCTGCTACTTGCCGATTTTGAAGGATCCAAAGCGATGCCTCTTTTCCAAAATTTTTTGAAGTCCGACAATCCCTACTTACAAGAGGCTGCTGTTCTTGCCCTGGGAAAAATCAAAGACGAATCCCATCTGAAAGAAATTTTTTCTTTTTTAGGCTCTTCCCATATACCTCTCAGAGAGGCTTCTATATGGGCTATATCACAACTAGATTTCCTAAAAACCCAACCCCTTTTACTAGAAGCCCTCAAAAGCCAGGATGAAAAAACATCCCAGGCTGCCGATCTATTGCTCCGAATAACAAGATTTCACCGCAGAGACGCAGAGTACGCAGAGAAGAGAGAAGAATAACGCAAAATATTGTCTCTGCTTCTGCGTATTATTCCTATTTTTCATGGTATAATTTAAAATCTTCTCTTCTCTGCGATCTCTGCGCCTCTGCGGTAAATTTTTTTTCGAAATGGGGAAGTTATTTAATTCTGATTCCCCAGTTAGAGGGTATTGACCAAAGACGCAGGGATTGCGCTGGTGTCAGACTTTTGATCAGACATGACTTTTTCGGCGCAACCCTGCGGCTACAATCTATTGCAAGACACTTCGCCATTTCGTGAGAAGAAGCCTGGACAAGCATAGAAGCAATAGCACCCAAGTGGCAGGTTCAGGCACAATATTATTTCCTATCATAATTTCATCCAGGTAGCCATGGAAAAATTGTCCAGTATTAGAGCCATCGTTTTGTCGGATAATTGCACCGATTCCCAGGTTTCCTGCTGTATTCTCTAGTGTTCCAGTGTATGCTAAAGTAGATTTGAGTGTATTATCCAAAAAGATTTTTGCATGGCTTCCATCCCAAACTGCTCGAATATGGTACCACTGGTTTGCTACAATGCTATTTTCTCCTGTAGAAATTTCAACATAGTTGCTGCTATTTCCTATATGAAATACGACAGAACCATTTTCACGCAAATCTAACCAATAGCCATTATTGACATTGACACCTTCTGTTTGGTCTGCATTGGCATATTTTCGTAAAATAACAGACTGTTTTAACGTAGATGCATTGATTTTTGCTTCTAAAACCAGAGTGCTAAAATTGGTAAAAGCATTGTTGTCCAGTATATTTAAATAACTACCATCGTTGTTGGAAGTACTATTATTCAAAAATTGCAGTGAGCCTGTACCAATAGTACCAGGTGCTGGCTGGGAATATAGTACATTGGATGATACAGCACTGGTTCCATTCTTTTTAGTAGCAATGATGCCACCGATAGAATCAGTATCGGAAATACAGGCATTCCCTATATTCACGCCTTGAGGCAAGTCGAATTTCCAATGAAAAAACGTTTCTGAAAACCCCAAAGGCAAAAGGGCAAATAGCAATAAAAGAAAGACTTTTAGAAACATCATAATAACCGCCCCTTTCCGTCTCAGGCCTTTTTGCTAAGGAAGAAGAGATGGGAGATTGCCAGAAGACTGAGAGCATATAGAAAAAATGTTCCAGGCTCAGGAATGGGTTCATACCACACAGTTACATTGTCCAGGGCCCAGCTTTCATCTGCCAGGCTCTGCCAGTTCGATCCACTGAAAGCAAATTGGACATTGCTGGCAGTATGGTCAAAAGTGAATTCCAGGCGATACCGTGTGTCATTGTTAGAAAAAACTTCTGCTGCTCCAGTGCGAGGAGCAGATGCCTGCAAATTATTAGAATCATAATTATAGGGGTAGCTTTGGTAGCGATGGCTGGAGAATGTTGTATTGAGCAATACAAGTCCACCTGCCTGTAAACTCCAGTATTCTGCAACAGAAAAATCTGTACCTCCAGTAGGATACGATGCGCCTGTTCCATCTGTGGATGCGTTCATATAGAGATCAAAGCTGATTTTCAGGCTATTATGGGGAATCGCTGTTCCCAGAGAAAGATTGACTGTGTTATTTCCGAATAATCCCAACACTCTACGGCTTGCATCAGCAGGCAAGGTAGCTGTAGATGCAGAAGACCATTCGCCTCCTACGCTACTATTGAAATCTTGTGTATACAAGAGGGAAAGCTCAGCAGCTCCCGCTACACAAGCAAAGAGAAATAATAAAAGTAAGAAACGAGGCATAAGTATCTCCTTTCTGAAAAAAATCCTGTAACCTGGTATTCATACAGGTTGCAGGGTCTAAATTTCTGTATAGGAAATTATAGTTTTGGTGTTAAATACGCTTTAATCTATATTCCAATCTTAGCCCCGAAGGGACGGAATATAATAGCCAAGGGCAACGCCCCTGGTAATTTACTCACCAAAAGCGACAACGCGGGCGAATGCTGCTTCACCATCTTTGAATTTCCAGGGGAAACAGCCGATCATCAAACGGCGATTCTGCAATTCAGGGGCACTGATTTCGCCTCCCAGGTTTTCCATGTGCATGCAATTGTGGGGGAAAAGTTTGTTGTGGGTAAGCTGGTAGTCTTCTACAGGAAAGAGTTTTTCTACGCCTTCCTTGCCGAATTTTGCTTCTGCTTTGGCACGCACTCTATCGCATTGTCCAAAGGTGCCTTTCCCTAAAAATCTTCCGATGGGCAGATCCATGGGATGGTCTGTGGAAACAGCATCCACGCCCCAAATTTTGATTTTTTTCTTGAGCAGCCAGTCTACCATATCAGGATGTGCGCCTGGATGTAGATGGATGTAGCGTTCCTCATTGGCTTCTTTTCCAAACTGTGCATAGCGGTGCCAGCCTGTATGAAGAACCAAAATATCGCCTTCCTTTACCTCTACACGTTTTTCGATCATCTCTGGAGTATATACTGCCAGATCATCCATTTCGCTAGTCAAATCCACGATGACACCAGGCCCGTAAAGCCAGTCCAGAGGGATCTGGTCGATGGTCATTCCATTCGTCAAAAAGTGCCTCGGAGCATCCAGATGCGTTCCAATATGATTGGAAGTTTGTATATACTGTGCATTTACACCATGCTCTGGTTTCCTCTTAAAGTATTTTACCTCAAAAGGGGGATAGTATGGCCAGAAAAAAACTTCCTGGTTCAGGTCTTGAGAGAGATCATAAATTTTTTTCATGCTATTTAAGACAGTCTTAAAAAAAGATCGTCTATCCTCCTGAAAAATAAGTTTTGTCCAAAAAATGCTAACAAATCCGCAACAAGCGTTTTTATTATTTTATACCAAAATGGCTATTCTGTCAAAGCATTATATTTTCCTCTTTTTTGGTGTTAAATTTTTAGCTAGTGTGATTCATTGATTTTTTTCTAATATCGCTCTATAGGCCTTGGCGATATTTCTGTTACATTCAGGGCAAAGTATCTGTTTTTTAGGATGGAGATCTTCAACATTATTGGAAAAAGATCTGGCGCAAGTAGGCGTTCTGCAGTTTCCTACCCCTAAAATTTTTCCTACAGAAGCGCACGATACTTTGATGCTGTTATCCAGGAGCATTTCTTTTGGAGTCTTGTAGCGATAATAACTCACTATGCCTATGTTGTTGTTTGAATGTGCAAACAGATAGTTGAAGTTTCTTCCTCCAATATCTTGGCTTGTAATGACAAGGACTCCGATACTCTTGGGTTTGGCGATAAGTTGACCATAGTCGTTTCGTATTTGGTAGTACAAAAGATTTCCATCCCATTGATCTTGCATAGATTGGATATATTGCCATGTTTCTCGATTCTCAGGCCTCTCTGACATATAAATTTCCAAAAATCGATATCTTCCCCTGTCAGTGCCTAATTCCTCTGCGGAAATTTTCCAGGAGCTTGCCAGTGCCTTGATTTTGTCCCATCCTAGCTCCCGTATCAGCCAATCCATGGTTTCTTTTATCTTGATAGACTGTTTGGGTATTAAAGCAGACTTGTCAGGCTGAAAAGGCTCTTGCAATCTTTCTACAGGAAAACCAAAAATTTCTCCTATTCTTTTTTGTATGCCATTCAATATTTCTTCCTCTACCTCCCCCCAATAAGTAAGATAAAGGGTGTAGCCTGGCAGAGCGAGAATTTCTTCTTTATATTCAGCATTTTCTATCATGTTTCTCAATTGAATGATTTTGTATTTAGCTTCTTTTTTCCACTTGGATATAGGAGCTTTGTCGGAGACGATGGAATAATGATGAAGAGCCTCTTGCCATTTTTTCTCCTGCATCAGCAACCTTGCATATTGGCAATGATATTCAAAACGATTAGGATCAATCCTTAAGCCATTCTCCAGCCAATGAAAAGCCATCTTGGTATCTTGTTTTTTCAGATACACGTCAGCCAGACGAAAATAATCATCAACATAGTTTCTAGCATTCACATTGCTCCTATTTTCAAGGCATGTTGGAAGATTTTCCACTGTAAGATATTTGAGCTGTTCGGCTGCTATTTCATATTTTTCGGCTGCCAGGGCACGTGCAGCATATTCATCTCGCACACTCAGACAGTAAGGATGATGATGCAGATAGCTTTCATAGCAATCCTGGATGTCTGTCCATACTTTAGGATTTTGATAGTATTTTTCTCCTAGATTATACGGAGCAGCCATCTCATCGTGGGCATAAACTAACAAGATTCTTACTATGGAATCTTTAGGTGATTGGGAGGAAATATGTCGGGCATAGGCAAACATTTTCTCCAGAGATCCATGCCATTTAGGCATGAGATATTCCAATTTTAAGACATAAGTGAAAAGATTTTCTGGATTTGCAGCAATGGAGCGTTGAAACCATTGTTCCATAGTTTCATAGTCGTAGTTTAGCCCATTGCATACAGTGATAAGAGATGACGATGCTCTGTAATCGAGAGGATTCAATTCATAAGCTTTTTTCAATAGGCTTTCTGCCTTTTTTAAATGATCAGAAAATAATTTCCATTGCTCTGTGGAAACAGCTTTAGCCCTGTCTCCTCCGCGGAAATGCCATGCATAGTGCAGATAGAACTCTCCCAGAAAAAAAGCAGGCAAATAGGATGAAGTGTCTTTTTCATACCAGGTTTGAAAAAGCAACTCTGTGCCTTCCCATTGTTTATAGTACAAAAATATATTTTTTAATTCTTCATAAACAGAAGGATTACGCCAGTCTCTCAAGAGTATCTCAAAAAATAAAGATAAAGCATCAATATGGTTGTTGATGCTTGCTAAAAATTCAGCCTTTCGATAGTTCAGAAATTCATGGTTAGGGTATTGCTGAGAAAGAAAATTTATCGCTCTAAGAGCACTTATATCACGGAAAGCCCTTAAAGAATGTAAACGGCAGGAGGCATAGAATACAGACTCTGGATTGCGTTTGCATACTTCATCCCAAAATCTGGGCATCTTTCTCCAGGAAGTCCTCCAGCTAGAGTCGAGAATGTTGGCTACCTGGAGAAAATCTTCTTCCTTTGTATATTCAGATCTTTCCAGATAAGCTTGCTGTTCTTGGGTCAATTTTATTCGCAGGTATTCATGGATGCAGTTTGCGATCCAGGATGGACATTGTATCAATTCTTTTTTGGGAAATTGCTTTTCATAGACCTTAGTCCCATACTTCCCTTGAAATTGAAGCTTGATAAAATAACTATGATCGTTGAACTCAAAGCTTCCTTCTGCAAAAGCACAAGCAGAATGATGAGCAATCAGTTTTTCTTTCATCCATTTTTTTATAGAATTTCCAGCACGTGCAAAACCAGCATAGCAATAGAAATTTTCTAATTCTGAGAACGAAAGGTTCAACAATTTATCAGGAAGGAAAGTCGCATGGAACATCCCCAATAAAGCCAGCAACGTTCCTTCTGGAACAGTTTTATCATTGTAGTCCGTTAAAGGTAGAACTATTACACCTGGCTGGCACTGTGATGGAGCATCTTTTACCAAAGAAAGCTGTTTTTTTATATACTCCAGGGAAAGAGTTCCTTTGTGTATAGATGGCTCGGCATTTTTAAAATCCGATTTTTTAGATACTGCAATTGGTTTAGATTGCTCTTTTTCTTCTGATTTTATCGATTCTGGCGTTTTTTTGTGTTTTGACTGTACTTTAAAAATTTTGGAATTGTCTGGCTTAAAAACAAAATATGTTACCACTATAAGAAGAGATAGCATCATAATAAGACGAATTGCCCTCAATATTTTTTGATTTCGTATATTTTGTTGAAAATATGCACGAGAGCCTAAAGTTTTGCATTCTGGACAATACTGTTTCTCATAACCACAAGAAGTACAAAAATGTTTTTTGCACCTTTTGCACCATTTCATTTCAGGTGAAGTATATTCTGTTTTTTTTTGGCACACAAAGCAATTTGCATATCCCATATAGCTTCCTTCTAAAATTTTAGTATATGATATAACAAATCCATCGCAAGCATTTTGACTATTTTATATCCAAATGGCTGTTCTGTCAAAGCATTATCTCTTTTTTCGTAGTATCAGGATTAGGAAAAATATTTATTGAAAGAATCAAGGAAAAAGTTACAATGCTTACAAAATAAATAATTTTTGATCAAAATTTTTTTGAGGTATAAAAAAATATGGTTAATAAAACCATCAAGTCCATTGTGATTGGAATTCTTTTGGTTGCTTTTGGGCTTTTAATGCAAGGTGCTCTGAAAGCGATGAGAAAAGAGGTTGCAAAAGAAAGCGAAAGCAAGGCTAAAGAAGTTTTAGTTACCATACAAAATTTACAACCAATTCAGGAAGAAATAGAGATTCTAAACTATGGGACCGTAGAGCCAAAGGATATTTTCACAATATCTTGCGAGGTAGATGGAAAGCTGGAGTATCTTCATCCTGATATATATGAGGGAAACCTGATACAAAAGGATGCTCTGCTTTTTGGGATCGATGCTCCCAACTATGCTCTGACATCGCAAAAATCTCTTGCCTCCTTAAATCAGGATCAAGCCGAATTAGATTTGCTATTGCAGGAAGAAAAAAACTTAAAAACAACCCTGAGTGTAAATAAAAGGCAATTAGAGCTTGCAGAGAAAGAACTTTTGCGGTATCGCCAGTTAATACAAGAAAAATCCACCTCTTTTTCTGATCTTAACCGTGTAGAAACGACATACCAGACTACCTTAGCTGCTTTTGTGCAAAATGAAAATGCTCTTGCTCTACTGCCATTCCGAAGAAACCAGGTACACGTAAGAAAAGAAAGCAATAGATTGGCTTGGGAAATAAGCGAGCTAGATGTCAAAAGGACAAAGATTGCCTCTCCTATACAAGGGCGTATTTTAAAAAAATATGCTTCTATCGGAGAATATGTGAAAAAGGGACAAAAGCTTTTGGAAATGTATGATTCATCCTGTCTGGAAATACAGGTTCCCCTGGCACAAAACGAGCTTATCTGGATTATCCCTGACTTTTATCAGGCTTTTATAAAAAAAGAAAATATGCAAAATATAGTAACCAAAACCAGTGAAGTCCTTGTGCAGCTTATAAATTCGCAAGAAACCTGTTTTTGGAAAGGGAAAATCACCAGGCTGGCACCTGAGGTAGATGTAGCTACAAGAACCCTCTCTGTCGTTGTGCGCGTAGAGGAGGATCATCCTGAAAATTCCAGAAAGAATCCACCCTTGCTAAAAGGAACCTTTGTCAAAGTAAAATTCAAAGCCTTTATCCTAAAAGACGTTTATAAAATCCCTAGAAATCTGATTACGAATGACAATCATGTAGCCATTTTCGAGAATGGCAAGCTGGCTATCCGCCCTGTAGAAATCCTTCGTATCTATCAGGATTTTGCCTATATTAGCAAAGGCTTAAAGACATCCGATAAGCTCATTACATCCCTGCTCCCCCAAATCGTGGATGGAATGCCTGTTACTACAGGACAAAAAGACTTTGGCTTTCTTCAGGAGAAAAAACAACCATGAAAGGCGTAGTGCAGTGGTGTATTGATAATCCTGTTTGCGTAAATTTAGGACTTTTCCTAATAATTCTGGCAGGTTTTTTCTATCTGGATCAGCTCAATACAGAGCTATTTCCAGAGTTTTCCCTGGATAGAATCTACGTTCAGGTCGTATTTCCAGGAGCAAGCCCTGAAGAAGTAGAAGAAGGAATATGCATCAAGATAGAAGAAGCCATTACAGGGATCAGCGGAATCAAGAAAGTGGATTCTACTGCAAGGGAAAGCATAGGCTCTGTGCTTATAGAAATCGAATCGGGCGAAGATATATATAGAATGAAAGATGAAATCGAAAGCCGAATCAACCAGATCAATACATTTCCCAAAGATGCAGAAAAACCTATTGTCCAGGATTTGAAGCTGATACGCCAGGTGCTTTTTATTTCCGTCAGTGGCGATATCAGCGAAGAGACGCTAAGAACACTGAGCGAAGAAATCAAGGATGATCTCTTACAGCTCAAGGAAATCTCTCGCGTCAATATAGTCGGACTGCGAGACTATGAAGTTTCCATTGAGCTTTCGGAAGAAAATATGCGTAAATACAATGTCAGTGCCCAGACTATAGGGGCTGCCATCCAGAAAAACAGCCTGGACATTACAGGCGGTATAATCAAAACAGACCAGGGCGAAATTTTGCTGAGAGTCAAGGGGCAGAAATACACTCGAAGGGAATTCGAGGATATTATCGTCAAAACCAACAGCGATGGAGCACATATTTATCTGCATCAGATAGCCACAGTCAAAGATGCCTTTGAAGAAAGTAAGGTAAAAGGCTATCTCAATGGCAAGCGTGCTGCTCTGATCAATGTGAGCAAGACAGAGGATGAAGACATCATTAAAATATCCAAAGTGGTTGCTGGATATATTCAAAAAAAACAGGCGACTTTACCCAAAGGCGTTTATTTAGGAGTGTTTGGAGATACATCCATCCTGGTAAAGAGCAGATTAGATTTGCTTACTGTAAATGGAATGCAAGGCCTGGTTCTTGTGTTTTTTAGTCTGACATTATTTTTGAGTTTTAAACTTGCATCCTGGGTGACTTTCGGAATTCCCATTTCTTTTCTCGGCTCTTTTATTCTCATGGTGGTTTTTGGGCAATCTTTGAACATGCTTAGTATGTTTGCTTTGATAATGTGTTTGGGGGTTGTAGTAGACGATGCTATCGTGATTTCAGAAAGCATATACTCTAATGTTTATATAAATCATCTTTCCCCAAAACAGGCTGCCTTTGATGGAACGGTACGCGTTTTCTGGCCTGTCATTGCTTCTGTGAGTACCACTATAGTCGCTTTTCTCTCTTTGCTTAGTGTGACTGGGGTAATGGGGAAATTTATGGCCGTAATTCCCATAACTGTCACCTGTATTTTGCTTGTCTCTCTTGTAGAAGCTTTAGTTAGCTTGCCTTGCCATCTTTCTCGTACCCTTAAAGAAAAAGATACAGGCACTATAACATGGGCGGGAAAGATAAGGCAAAAGATAGATAGTTTGGTAGAGAAAGTCATAGGTATTTATATGAAAATCCTCCGTCTGGCATGCGAATATCGCTATGCTACAGTAGCTATGGGCTTTTTCTTGTTTTTGTTTTGCATCGGGCTTTTCCAGGGCGGATTCATAAAATTCATTCTTTTCCAAAAGCTGGATAGCGATACTTTGCGAGTACAACTCGCTTACCCTGAAGGAGCCAGCAGCCAGACCACAGAAAAAACTATTTTCTACATTCAGGAACAATTGGAAAAATTGCATGAAGAGTTAAAAAAAGAATACCAGAGAGAAGAAAATATCGTTACAAAAATTTACACTGTAGCAGGGCAGCACAGCAGCCAGGATGGAAGCACGGCAGGCTCGAATCTGGCGGAAATCAATGTAGAACTACAGCCAGCAGAAGAACGCCAGATTTCTTCAGAGCTTATTGTGAACAGATGGAGAGACATGGTAGGCGATATCCCTGGCATTAAGCAAATCAGTTTTGGGACGACAAGAGAAGGGCCAGGCGGAAAACCCATCCAGATACAACTGCGTAGTCAGAGTTTTGAAGACTTGAAGCGTGCTGCGTTTGAGTTGAAAACTCAGCTTAAGAGATACCCTGGGGTATACGATATACAGGACGATTTTCAGGAAGGATATAAAGAGCTGAGACTATCCCTTAAATCCCATGCTACCAATCTGGGACTCACTTTAAGCGACCTGGCAAGCCAGGTGCGTCATGCTTTCTATGGGAATGAAATCCTCAGGCTGCAAAGAGGGAAATTCGATGTCAAAGTTTTCGTTCGTTATCCATCGGAGGAAAGGCTCTATCTGTCTGATCTGGAAAAAGTGAAAATTCGTCTCAACAATCATGAAATTCCTATTTCTGAAATAGCCCAGGTAAAGATTTCCAATGGCTATTCTCTTATAAAACGAGTGGAGAACAAAAGAATCGTCAACGTGATCGCGGATATCAACGAACTCAAGACCAATGCCGATGAAATTACGATGGATCTGCTCAATACGGATTTTCTGAATTCTTTGTGTGGCAAATATAGAGGAATGAGCTATGCTTTCGAGGGGCAGAGAAAAGAAACCGAAGAGTCCATGAAAGGGCTGAAATATGGTTTTCTATTCTCTATGCTTGCCATATATATGCTTCTTGCTACTATTTTTGCTTCCTACATGCAGCCAGTAATCATTATGATGGCGATTCCCTTTGGGCTGATAGGGGCATTGCTAGGACACTATTTCATGGGATACCCTGTAACCATGATGAGTCTTTTTGGCCTTGTGGCACTAGGAGGAATGGTCGTCAACAACTCCCTTATCATCATTGATTTTATCAACGAAGCCCTGGCCAATGGAATGGAAATGTTCGATGCCATTCTGAATGCAGGACAAAAACGCTTCCGTGCTATTCTCCTGACGACATTGACGACTATCTTGGGGATTACGCCCTTGATGTTCGAAAGAAGTATGCAGGCTCAATTCCTGATTCCTATGGCAATTTCCCTGGCCTTTGGCCTTTTGTTCTCTACTTTGCTCAGCCTTGTTATAGTGCCCGCTGCCTTTGTTATCCTGAGCGATTTCCTCAGATTGCTTTCCTGGTTTTTTACAGGAAAATGGAAAACCCACGCTGAAATCTGGAAAAGAGAGTGAATTATAGTGTTATTAGCGACCAGAATTAAATAACTTCCCCATTTTTAATTCAATATACAATAGTTATTTATGAGAT
>CALKWO010000050.1 GCA_938003875.1 uncultured bacterium | reverse complement strand
TCTGTGTCTCTGTGGTTAATTCTATTTTTTTAGTTTATGGCCGTTCGCAGTATAACTAGCTATATATAATTTAGTTATATAGTTTGCTATATATATAATAATTTTTTTTATAGAGGGGTTTCTTTTGGAATTTTATATATTTTCTCTATTAGCATTTCTTTTTCTTGCTTTTGGGATAAAGCTGCTTTCGCTCCTTTTTCTGAAATCCAAAAATCCTGTGGATATGGAAATAGCGATAGTAGGTGCTTCTGGAGTTGGAAAGACAAGCAACCTGGCGCATCTTTTAGATCGTTTGAACCTCACTGTGAAAAGCCAGGAAAAAATAGTCTGGGCTTGCTGGCTGGATGAAGAGGAAGAAAAAAGCTTACGGAATATAGAAGAATGGGCAAAAGAGCCAGGAAAAAGGCAAACCAGAGTTATGGTAGAGTCTGTTTTATCGCAGGAATCGCCTACATTGATGCCAGAAGATTGCTACGTCAAGATTCTCCACCATGAAAATGGGAATCCTATCTCCTATACGGTTCGGTTTAGAGATATTCCTGGGCGACATTTTGAAAGGGTTTCTGACTGGATACAAGAGCAAAATATGCTCAAAAAGCACCTGCAGGAATCCTCTGGTATTATTCTGTATGTGGATGCTTCCTGCCCTCCTGATGCGCATAACAGAGAGATGTGGTATGCGTATGCCCAGGCAATAGCGCAATTTACAAAGAAAAATAAAAACTATCCTGTATGGTTCTGCCTGACCAAAGTAGATAAGCTTTCTGATGCTGTTCTTCAGGAAACCCCGCAAAATTTTTTGCAAAATTATGGACAAAGACTCTCTGGTCTTCTCAGCATGATGAAAGTTCCTAAATTCTTTACCTTCAATACAATAAGAAAAGATCATAAAATTTATGAGAATTCAGGCAATACTTTTCTTTCCTTTTATCTGGAAGCTGTCCAATCTCTAAAATATTTACGCAGGCAGAATAAGAAGAACCTCCAGAGACTGTCCATTCTGGCGGGTATTCTTGTATTATCAGGCATATTCTTTTCTTTAGAAGCATGGGAGTACCAAAAATTTCAAGCATTCTTGAAGCCTATTTCTCTGGATACTCTTTGCCAGGAAAGCTTCCTGGAAAAAACGACAAAGTTTTTAGAAAAAGCAAAAGAAAAAAAAGAAAAATGGAGATTCTCTATTTATTCCTACTCCCTTTTTATGGATAAGATAGAAGATCTGATACAACAATACGAGCAATATCTGGACAGACAGTTTTATCAGAAAATAGGAATAGAGCTGGAAGAGAAACAGTTTGCTTTGGAAATTATGAAACCTATAAAAGAGGAAAAAGAATTTTTGAGGGAGCTGCAAGAAAAGCAAAATTTTTTGGAGATCTACGCTCAGCATAAAAACAAAATACGGCTTTTTTTCCAAAATATGCTTTCTCAGACACAGGGTGACTACAGAGAGCTTACAGAACTTTTGAAGGCAACAAAAGAATACGAGCAAAAGCCACAGCCAATCAGCCTGCTTTATCTTACAAAAAAAGCTATCTATTGTCATATATTTTCCAATAGTAAGGAAAGCAAAAACTTCTATCTCGTAGGTATGCTTCGCTATATTCGTTTGCAATGGGAGAAGACCGCCACACAAAACTCTTTTGTCGAATTGCTTTCTTTTCAAAGACAAATTATGGAAGAAATTTCACAACAGCAAATCCAGGGCCAGAAAGAAATAGCGGATGGATTATCATACTATAAAAAGCAAATGGAAACCAGGCTGGAATCTTTATGGAGACAGGAATGGGAAAAGATCAGAGAAAAAGCGAACAAGATGAGTCCAAGATGGCAAGAGCAGCCTAAGAACAAACTCCAGGAAGCCTGGAAATCGTTTTTCGAAGATTCTATCAAAAGCCTACCTCTCAACATGATCCCTGATACTATTTTAAAAGAATTCACCACAGAGATACTGCAAAGCTGGACAGCATTGCAACAAGCGTATATTATCCAGGGGAATATAGATCAAATGCCTGTAAGCCAGCATCCTTATATGCAGGAGTATAAAAATTTTCTGCAAGGCGTTTATATTCCAGAATCAGAAAAAGAAATCCAATATGAAGACAGGAATATCTATTCTTTACTGGATCGAAAAGATAAGCTGAGCATGCAGGAAAAAATGCTTTTCGCTTTCTATACCATGGTATACTCTATAGAAATTTTTTTGGATGTAAAGCAAATGATGGCTCAGGACTATGAGAAAAAAATCGAGATTCTGATAAAAAATTTAGAACGCTCTCTGTCTAACCTTGCGTTGATACCTGATGCAGAGAAAATCTGGAAGCAAAGGGTAGAAGAATTAAAAAGTCTTACATCAACAAGAGATATAGAAATTACCTTTCCTCCAGATGCTTTCCAATGCGATGTTCCTAAGCCTGTGAAAGAAGACTGTGATGCCTATTGGTATGACGAAACCTTTGAACGCTATGTCCCCTACCTTCGCATTCTTGTTACTGCAGATGATAAAACCTTTGTCACAAGCAGTGTGCAATCTTTTCCAGTGATGTGGAATCCCAAAAGTACTATCCTGATACAATGGATGGACGATGATAATGGATACGATGGAAAGAATTTGAATGGGGACGATGATATTATGAAAAGCATGAGCGCAAAAGTTTTCTATAGCAATAAATATATTTTCAGGAAAGACAAATTCCGAGCAACCCTATCTTTCCATCTCCATCATCCAGCCTGGATACAGGCATATTTAAAGCTAAGCGACAATTGATCCACGAAAACAGGGAAAACATAGTAGCCGCAGATTTGGCAACTGGATGAACACAAATGAACGCAGATAATTTTTAAACTTTGTGTCCTTCGTGGTAAATTTTTTTTTATTTGTGTTTATCTGTGTCTATCTGTGGTTCTTTTTAATGTATGCAATCCATCCGAGATGCTCTGTAAATATCGGGACTTAGCACTTATGAAAGGAAAAGCTTGTCATTTAGAATTACTTCTGCCGTAGCTGCCATAAAAAAACTAATAACGGACAGAAAGGATTCTATTACACTCTTGTCTATGCTCTCTTTGGTAAAGCAAATCATCGTAGTGAACATTTTGTTGATATACATACCACCAAGCCCAAAGACTGTCCTTACATTATTGGCAGTAACGAAATCTTGTGCTGAAATGACTTTCCTTCCTTGTTGATCCACCTCGTTTTTTGCATCAGCGACATAGAATACCCCTGAAAGGTTCGCCACTTTCTTGATCACGATGTTGATGTCTTTTTCATCGAACCAATCCAGCTTGATACCAATCTGTTTCATGAGTCGGGACATCATGGGAATAGCCTCAATGAATTTCGAGGAAACCATAGGGATGCCGATATGTCCTTGTGAATTTTTCCGATTGTTCCATTCAGCCCTTATTCCATGTGTACCAAAAAGGGAAAGAACAAGGGTATTGTTCTTGAGTTCTGACGCGACCCCTTTTGCAGTAGCGAGTTTGGTAACAAAATTCTGATTGAACGCAGGAAGTTGTTTGAAAGGAACTGTTCCGAAGATTCTGACAAGGACGATGGATTCCTTGAATTCTTCGTAAAACATCTCAACGAATTTCTGTGAAGCATCCTCAAAAGAAGTAGAATTTACCAGCAGCTTCTCGATTTTCGCTTTCAATGCACCATGGATTAAATCAAATTTTGTCTCACTAAGCTTTGCCATAAAATTCTCCTTATAACATTTTTTTCAAAAGTAAAGACGCAGGGATTGCGCTGGCGTTCGCTTTTGAGCAGATACGACTTTTTCGGCGCAACCCTGCGTCTACAATCTATTGCAAGACAAAATGTTAAAATTTAATACGTATGACGATATATCCATAGAAATAGACATACAATACCAAATAATATACAGCTAGAAGGTTCAGGAACTGTGTATGCTAATAACTGGTATGTATAGACATTTCCTGCTATTCCCAAAGCTGCGTTTTCGTCAGTGACAATAGTCAATGTAGCATTTCTGTATCTTACTATATTATCAAGATTTGTAGCATTAATAAAAAAAGTGAAGGATCCATTTTTAGACAATACAGTTCCAGGAGTAAAGCCACTTAAAGAAAAACTCTCTGCATCTATTCCTGATATGCTAGCACTGAGCAGTGTAAGATTTGTCAGGTTGCCAAGATCAGAATCAGGGGTAAGGTTCTGGATAGTAAATGCTTGAGTTAATGTCTGATTTTTATCCACTGTACCAAAATCGATTGTGCTGTTGGGTGAAACAGAGCTGGAATAGACAGGACTAACCCCCGTGCCTGTTAGCGTTCGTGTTGTGTTTGTAGCATTGCTGCTAATGCTGACTGTAGTAGAATCATTCCCGCGAGCATTCGGCGTATAGGTAAATGTCCTGGAAGCACTTTGATTTTGTCCTAAAGAAAAACTCTGTGTCCCTGATACAGGAGAGAATTCACTTCCCGATGCTGCTCCTATCGAGCCTGTTAAAGTAGATCCTGATTGTCCTGTATTGGTTACACTGACGCTAGCATTAGCACTCGTGCCCACACGCACATTTCCAAAGTTGGTATTACTGGCAGACAGAGTTGCATTCGCTGTATTGTCGAAAAAAACGCTGTTGTAAATGATGTTGGCATCGTAGGGAGGGATACACCAATCATTCAACCAGGTAAATCTTACGGTGACATTTCCTGCCTGAGTAATATTCGTATTCACATAGCCGTAATTTATCTCCGTCTGGCTTGCGGCTATGTTGAGAATCTGTCCATTCAAAGAATTCTGTACCTGGAAAGCAGGGTATCGAGAATCCAGTTGCCCTGAGTTTTGGACATTGATTCCAATATTCCAGTTGCCTGGTGTGAGATAGGCCGTATATTCCGCCCAAACGCCACTCCATGCACTATAAATAGTACTTCCACTATCAAACCAGCCTGAAACAGGATCATTATACCATCCAGAAAAATTAGTAAAATTCCTGCCATTTTGAACAATGTCAATATAGGGTGATGAATAGGCAGCAGCATGGAGAGTGGCCGCTAAAGAAATAAACAAAAGAAGACATAAAAGCACACGCATAGATTGCTCCTTTCAAAAGGATTATAAATCTATATCTTTTTTAAAAATTTTCTACCTAATATTCCTAAAAACAGAGCGAAAAGCAATACAGTAGAAGGCTCAGGAACGCCATAGGCAAACTCTGCGCCCCATACCCCTCCAGTTAAGGAGCTATAGGTTTTCTCTCCTAAAAATACTCCAGCTTTGGTATATTGAACCAAGGTGCTGGTTGCATGTTCACTCATCCACAATGTTCCATCTGCATAGTCCAGAGCCAGACCTGCATTATGAGTAGCACGAGTACTGAAAGAAGACAATAAACCGCCTGCTCGACTATAATTTTTTACTTTGCCTGTCCCCCAGGTCGTAATCCAGAAAGAATCATTGGTTGGGTCGTAGGTAATAGTCAAGGCATCGCTACCGACGTTAAAGAGATATTCTGGATTTTGCCAGTTCATGTTGTAGCGATAAAGACTGCCAGTAGTCCAGCTTATAGCATAGTTGTATTGTCCATCTGTCGCGCCGTCATGGTGTCCTAAGACATTAGAGATACTATAAGTTGTTCCAGTAAATGTCCCAGAAAGCGTATACTCTGCACCAGAAGTACCAGTAAGATGTCCTGTTGTATGAATTTTATCTGTTACAGAAATAGCGATTTCACGATACGCAGAAGGTGCCCATGTCTTGATTACATTACTGCCTTGCAGTATACCCAATCCAACGTTGTCCCATAATGTAAAATACATTTTACTTGTAGGCCCTAATGTCTCTGCATAAGGGAAACAAGCCAATACCAAAAGGCAACAGAAAAAAAGTAAAATGCCCCGTATTTTCATACTTTTGCCTTTCAAAAATAATTATTGCCCTGTTGAAAATATAACCATATCCTGATTTCATGAAAGACTCAAGAAATTTAAAATATACTAACATATTCATAAAATAAATTCAAAAAAAAAATTCAAGATATAAAAATAGCAGATAAAAATAATGGTAAAGAATCGTACTACGATTCATAATTTTAATCGTTAGCGTTCGTTATCTTTATCTTTATCGTCTAAATGGGGAAACTATTGAATTCCGATTCCTTCATTTCGTGATGTATGAAAATTTTCCAGGAAGCATTCGATAAATTTCTTTTTTTATTGCCACATTTTATTTGTCTTGCTATAATTTTTATAGGAAATGAATTGGATTTATTTTTTCTTACAATGATCATTATTCTATGACAAAACAAAAGACATTTGAAACACAAAAAAAGATAGAAGAAAAAGCGATATTGATCGGGGTTATAACTCCTGATACCCCAAAAAAATATACAGAACCGCTTGATGAGTTAGCTAGTCTCACACGTACAGCAGGAGCGGAGGTTTTAGATTGCATTACGCAAAATCGTCTAAAACCTGATGGTGCCAGCTATCTTGGGCATGGGAAGCTGGAACAAGTCAAGACACTTGCCGAAAAAAAGGGAGCGAATTTGATCATCAGCGATGATGATCTGCTTCCTACACAGGCGAAAAATATCGAAAAAATCACTGGCAAAAGGGTGATTGATCGTACAGAACTTATTTTGCATATTTTTGCCAATAATGCTAAAAGTAGCGAGGCAAAACTTCAGGTAGAACTGGCCCAATTAAAATATTTTCTTCCCAAGCTCAAGAGGCTCTGGCAGCATCTTGACAGATACGAAGGCGGTATAGGCACACGCGGGCCAGGGGAAAAGCAAATCGAAAGCGATAAACGAATCATCAGAAAAAAAATTGCCGACCTTTCTGCCAGCATCGAAAAAATTGAAGAAAGAAAAGCCAGAGAAGTTACAGAAAGGTGCAATAAATTCCTTACTGTTGCTTTGATAGGCTATACCAATGCGGGCAAATCTACTCTCATGAATCTCATTACCAATGCTGATGTCTTAGTGGAAGACAAACTTTTTTCTACGCTGGATACACGCACCCGACTTTGGAATATCGAAGGAAGGAAAATTTTGCTTTCCGATACGGTAGGTTTTATAGAAAAGCTTCCGCATAGCCTTGTAGCATCCTTTAGAGCTACCCTGGAAGAAGCAAAGCAGGCAGATCTTCTACTTCATATTGTAGATGCTTCCCACCCTGATGCTGCCCACCAGATCGAGGTTGTCCATGATGTTCTGGAAGAAATAGGCTTTGCTGACAAAACGGTACTTCTGGTTTTCAATAAAACCGATGCTGTTGAAGATAGTGTGGATTTTTCTCACCTTCGAATTATGTACCCTGAGCATATATCCATTTCTGCCAAAAAAGGGACGAATCGTTTAGAACTAGAGCAGAAAGTTCTCTCTCTTCTGGAGAGCAAGATGATAGACTTGTCTCTGACTTTACCCATACACGAGGGAAAATGGATTTCCTGGTTTGAAGAATATACCAGAATTTTGGAAAAGCGATGGGATGAACAAAATGTTTACTATAGAGTGCGTCTTACACAGGGTAATGCCGATTGGGTAATGGCAGCATTGACAGAACTCAAGTCATAAAAATATTTTTTGGAAAGGACATTCTATGCTTTGTAACAGACTGTTTGTACTGTATCTTGTTTTCTGTTTGTTTTGCTCTGCCTTTGCACAAGAACAAGAGCAAAATTCAGCTCCTTTAGAGTTAAAAGCATCGGGAAAAGGGCTTATACAACAGGATGCACCGAATAAAGCACAGGCCAAGCTCATGGGCGAAAGGGCAGCCAGGTTGGATGCCATGCGTAATTTGTTGGCTAAAATCCAAAGCGTATTGGGTGAAACAAATTCAGAAGGAACGGTAAAGGGCATTCTTTCCGGGCATAAATTTCAAAATATGCAAGTATCAGAGGATGGAACGCTTGTAAGCATTGAAGTTGTTTTACCTCTGGAAGAGCTTGTAAAAAATTACTATCAGGCACTTTTTCTCTTAGAAGAATCGCAGAAAAAAGCAAAGGAATCAGAAGAGGCAATCCGCCAAAAAGCAGAAGAATGGGAAAAATTGCGCTCTGAGCAAGAAAAAATTTTAGAAGAAAAAAATAAGCAAATCCAGGAAATGGAAAAAGAACTGGAAAAAGAAAAATCAGAAAAACAAGAAAAAGAGAAAAAAATCCAGGAAATAGAAGGCCAGGCTCAGGAAAATGCCTCTTTGCAAGAGCAAAAAGGCAAAGAATTTCAACAGCAGATTCTGGTCAAAGAAAAAAAAATAGAAGATCTGGAGAATGCCTTACAGATGATAACAAATAGATATCAAGAACAGCAAAAGGCATTGCTTGCTTTTGAAGATTATAAAAAAAAAGTGCCTGAGTATAAAGAAAATCAGGAAATTTTAGAGCAAAGATTGCAGGAGTGCATTGCAGAAAAAAAACTTCTGGAAAAAAAGATAGAAGAGATCACGCCAGGGTTTCTTGCCTTTCAGTCAGAAAGAGAAAGCACTCTATCTGAGCTAAAAAAGACAAGAGAAGAACAACTCGAACTTCAGGAAAATTTTAAAAAACTGATAGAGATTTTAGGACACCTTCACGCTGAGAATAAAGATTTTCTAGAAAAATATCATAATGTCATGAAAAATCTTTTGGAAAAAGAAAGCGAGCTTGCCAGAGCAAAAGAGAATATAGAAATCTACAAAATCCGTTTGCAGAATATCCAAAAGAATATGGAAGAGGCGAAACAAAAGTACCATACTCTCTCGGAAAGCTATAAAAATATCATTTCCCAGAACAGAGTAGTGATGGAAGGGCTTTCTAAAAAAGATAGTCTGGATAAGGCAGTCAAAGAAATCTATATAAACCAGCAGATTTTTCTCAATAAATTTCAGGCTATAGAACATTCTTTAGAGAGAATCGAGGATATTTTGAATCAGGATTTTTCGGAATAGATGAAAAATATGATAAAACAGCTTGTTCTCCAAGAAATATGTCTGGAATGCAGAGGTTGCTGCCGATTCAGGGAAGCAGAATCTTCCTGGACTCCTTCTCTTTTGTGTGAGGAAGCCATTGCATTCCAAAATAAAGGAATTCAGCCTTCGTTCTTCTCTCTGGAAAAGAAAAAGATCTTGCCGATCTGGAATGAAAGAAATGATGCATTCCTTTGCCCTTTTGTAGAAGAAGACACTTACCATTGCCAGATATACAAATCTCGGCCTTTAGAATGCCAGCTTTATCCTTTTGTGTTAAGCTCAAGAAAAGAAAAAATTTTTTTGAGTGTAGACCTTCATTGTCCTTATATGGAGGACTTAAGAGGAAGCACGGAAATAATGGAGTACGCACAATATTTAGAGCTATTTTTTTCTTCTAGCCAGAGGAAAAAAATATTGCATGAGAATCAACATCTGATCCAGCCTTATGAAGATGTTTTGGATATTATAGAACTACTATGAGCGAAAAATTTCAAATAATTAAAGGAAAAAACAAAGGAACGGAATTCCTTCTGGCAGGCTCGAACGCCCTTTTAGGAAGCGATGCAGAGTGCAATATCGTCCTTTCAGAAAAAGGGATACTGCCCCAACATGCCTTTTTGGAAAATCGAGATGGGAGTTGGTGGATTCAGGCACTCGACAATGCAAAGCCTATAGAATGGGAAGGCCGAATGCTTAGCGAACTCAAGCTACAGCATGGTTTTCAATTGAGCATAGGCCAGGCACAAATGCGTTTCGTTTGCGATAAAGTAAAGATCGACGGTTCTAGTCTGCCTGGGAAAGCTTTCAGCGATCAGAAAAAAGCTACAGAACAAATCCAGAAAGTTTCCCAGAAGATCAGGCAAGAGCTGGCTAAAATCATTGTTGGGCAGGAAGAAATCATCAGTCATATTTTAGTGTCTCTTTTTGCCAGAGGGCATTGTCTCTTGATCGGCGTTCCAGGTCTTGCAAAAACCTTGCTGGTAAGAGTATTGGCAGGAACTCTGGATTTAAACTGCAAACGCATTCAGTTTACACCCGATTTGATGCCTGCCGACATTACAGGAATCAATATTCTGGAAGAGGATGCAACGACAAAGGCAAGACGTTTCCGTTTTCAGAAGGGGCCTGTCTTTGCCAATATCCTTCTGGCAGATGAGATCAACCGTACTTCTCCTAAAACACAGTCTGCCCTTTTGGAAGCCATGCAAGAGCAAAAGGTTACTGTAGCAGGAGTTGGATATGATCTTCCACAGCCTTTTCTGGTTCTGGCTACACAGAATCCTATCGAGCAGGAAGGCACCTATCCTTTGCCTGAAGCACAACTGGATCGCTTTATGTTTTGCTTGCACCTGCCATATCCCAGTTTACAGGAAGAAACCAGAATCATTATGGATACGACAAAAGGTTCTTCCTGGGAGGTAGAAAGAGTGCTGGATGGCGAGAGTATTCTAGGTTTTCAGCATCTCATAAGACAGATTCCTGTCAGCGAACATGTGGCGAGTTATGCTGCAAGTATAGTAAGAGCAACAAGGCCAGGAGAAGAGGATTCTCCTGACTTTGTCAAAAAATGGGTACGATGGGGTGCAGGCCCAAGAGCAGGGCAATACCTTCTTCTTGCAGCCAAGGCAGATGTTCTCCTGAACGGACGCACCAATATATCCTGTGCGGATATAAAAAAATTCGCCATGCCAGTACTCCGACACAGGATATTCTGCAATTTCGTAGCAGCGAGCGATAACATAAATAGCGATACGATTATCGAAAAAATTTTAAACAAAGTAAAAGAACCCAGTTATAAATAATATGGAACGAATCATGAAAGCTATACTGTATTTTCTATTTCTAGCAATTTTTTCTTCGTCTCTTATGGCTACATGGGTATGGAATCCTGAAATCGGATGGATCAACAGCAAATACGATCCCCAGGGTACTGCCCGCAGTCTCTATGCTCAGGCACAAAAGCTCATGGAACAGAAAGACTATGAACAGGCAGCCAAAATTTTCCACAACATAACAAATCTCTACCCTAATTCCCCAGAAGCCAAAAATGCTCTATATGCAGGGGCACAATGTCGTTTTTACGCAGAAGACTACTATAATTCTTATCTTCTATATGAAGAATATATTTCCCTTTACCCTGATACAGAACATCTTCAGGAAATTTTAGAAAAAGAGTATGAAATCGGGGCTATTCTCATTCGTAGTCCTGAAAAAAGCACATCTCTTTTAGGCTTCAAGCTTTCCTCGCCTGGTGCTTATGGCGTAGAAATTTTAGAAAAGCTTCTGCAAAATGCTCCTTATCTGAAATTTGCAGACGATGCCAGACTGACAATAGCAAATTATTACTATAAAGAACTAGAATACAAGCTGGCTATGGAAAACTATGAAAAGCTTATCCAGGAATACCCTAAAAGCGAATGGCTAGGCTTTGCGCACTACCAGATTGCAGCATGCCATTTAAAGCAATTCCGCAGCATTTCCTATGACAAAGAACCACTAATGTTAGCGAAAGAAAAGTTTAGTGGGTATCTGGAAAAATTTCCTCAAGGACAGCAGGTACAGGCTGCACAGGAAAAGAAAAAAGAGGTCATAGAATTGCTTGCGCAAAAGGAACTAGAAGTGGCTAAATTCTATTATGATAAAGGGAAAGAGATTGCCGCTATACTCTATCTAACCTATATCATGAAAAAATTCGAAGGAACACAAACCGCACTTCAGGCAAAGCTCATGCTTTCCAAAATACAGCAAAAGTAATTATAGAAAGGATTTAAAGTGGATAGAATCATTGATAATGCCTTAAATCACATGATCCAGGCAGGAGCCTCTGATCTTTTTCTTTCTACCAACAACTTTCCTGCCATGAGGGTGCAAGGCGAGGTGAAATTTTTTCTGGGAGAAAACCTTACCAGCGAGACTACATCTAAAATTTTTGAAGAAATCACGGGAATGACTACCCAGGAATGCTTTATGCAAAAGACAGACATGGATCTGGCTTATTCCAGCTCTATTGGCAGATTTCGCGTGAATGTTTTTATGCAAAATGGGAAGCTAGGGTTTGTTTTCCGCCATATCCCTGGAAAAATTCCTTCTATGGAAGAATTGCATCTGCCTGTAAATATCTTGCATAAGCTAGCAGCACTGCATAGGGGCTTAGTGCTTGTTACAGGAATTACGGGTAGCGGTAAGTCCACAACCCTTGCCTCTATTATTCAGTATATCAATCAGAATATGCAAAGGCATATTGTCACTATAGAAGACCCTGTGGAATTTCTCTATGAACGAAAATCCTGCCTGATCAACCAGAGGGAAATCGGAAGAGATGCTCCTAACTTCAGTGTCGCACTTCGTTCTGCTATGAGACAAAGTCCTGATGTCATTTTGATTGGAGAAATGCGCGATATGGAAACCGTTGAGTCTGCGTTGCAAGCAGCGGAAACAGGGCATCTTGTATTGAGTACCCTGCATACGCTGAATGCTACCCAGACCGTAGAGCGAATTTTGGCCTTTTTTCCTCCTCATCAACATGACTTAATCCGTATGCAAATGTCTCTTATCTTGGAGGGTGTTATTTCGCAAAGACTCGTAAAAAAATCGGACAATTCTGGCCGCGTTCCTGCTATAGAAATCATGCTGGCTACTCCTACTATCAAAGAGCTTTTAGAGCAAGGGAAAACAAGATCCCTGGACAAAGCAGTAAACGATGGCGGGCATTTTGGCTGCCAGACATTCAACCAGTCTCTTGCCGATCTTGTCAATAAAAAGCTCATCACGAAAGAAGATGCTTTGAAGTACGCTGACAACCCTGACCAGTTGAAAATGATTTTCCGTGGAATCACGCAGAGTGCCCAGATGCCTAAGACTCCAATGGTGTCTGAGAATGCTGCCAATGCGCCTGCCAAAGATGCTACAACACGAATTTCTGCCCTTGCACAAGAAAATGCTCCCCAGGACGACAGGCTTTCTAAACTACAAGATCCCCTAGAAAGAACCAGGCGGAAACTGGCAGCACTAACTCCAAGCCCTACAATGCCAAACCCTACTATTGCAGCTAAGCCAGATATGGCTCTTACACCGAAGCCTTTCATGAGAACCAAAGATGACCTTCTCAACCGTCATCCTGTTCCCAATCCTTTAGCTCCCACACAATTAGACATGGAGGAGAAAAAAGAATAATTTAATGCATAGGAAATTATAGTTTTAGTAATAAATGCACTTTAAGCTATATTCCAAATCTTAGCCCCGAAGGCGCGAAATATAATAGCCAGGGGCAACGCCCCTGGTAATTGCTGAAAAGGTTTTATATGGACTATACGAAACAAAACCTTTGTGCAGATGCCTGCTCTTTAATCTATCTCTACCGTTGCGATATCTTGCGCTATGCTGCCAGATGCTTTTGCTTGTGGATTACACCAGAAATACTCCAGGAGCTTTCTGTAAAGGCTTCTGGAAAAGAATTGCAGGCTTACTACAGTATGGCATGTGTGAAAAATGTTACTCAGCATTTAGCAATCCGAGGGCTTACTGCCAATGACAGAGGGTTGATAGCCTTATTTCATCAGGAGAATTATGATGCTATCCTCTCTGAAGATGGGAAAATTCTACACTACTGTAAAAACAATCATATTCAGCATTTCTGTAGCCTGTCCCTTGTCTGTGAACTGGTAAAAAAGAGAGAATTGTCCCAGGAGCAAGCCCATATACGCTTTGAATCTTTAAAGGAATGTGGTCGCTACGCACCCTGGGTCATAGAGCAGGCATATTCTATACTAGCCTCTATAAAATTGTAGTTTATTTCATTTTAGGAGAAAAAACTACAAAAAATATCTATAACTATAAATGCAGTATCTATCAGGAGAACATCTATGGATTCTATTCACGTGGGAATCATCGGCTGTGGGCGCATTGCCGATCTTCACTATCCTGGCTATAAAGGACACCCACAGGCAAAAATCTATGCTGTTTGCGATTCTGATTCTGAAATCCTTGCACGAAGAAAGACGGAGTGGGGAGCAGAAAAAGCCTATCGGGATTATAGAGAAATGCTTGCCGATTCCCGAATTGATGCAGTGGAAATTCTGACTCCTCATCACCTTCATGAAAAGATGGTTATCGAGGCAGCACGCGCAGGAAAACACATTGCCGTTCAAAAACCTATGACGAATGATCTCGCAAGTGCCGATAGAATGCTTGTAGAAGTGAAAAAAGCAGGCATTGTGTATAAAGTCACAGAAAATTATGTTTTCTATCCTCCTATTGTTTTAGCACGCAAACTGCTTCTGCAAGGAGAGATAGGAGAGCCAATCAGCCTGAGGATAAAATATATAGGCGGTTCTTCTGGTGGATGGGCTGTTCCCCCTGCATCCTGGGAATGGCGCATCAAAGAAAGCGCGGAAGGACGTGGAATAACGACATTCGATCATGGGCATCATCTATGGTCAACAGCATGGTTTCTTCTGGGAGAGCCAGAACAGGTGTATGCCTGGGTTGGATCTGCGGATGGCATAGTGGATTGCCCTTCTGTTGCTATCTGGAAATATAAAAAGCCCAAAGTATTGGGAAACTGCGACTTTTCCTTTGCCCCCGACCTTCGTGTTCCCTCACGCTACTATTCCAATGATGAATGGATAGAAATCATCGGACAAAAGGGTATCATTTTCCTGCGACGATGCACAGGGAATATACAGGAAGGTTCTGCCCTCGTCCTCTTTGATGGTAGCAGAATGCGAGAATTTCCAGAAGCCAGTTCCGATTGGGGGGATGGATTTATAGGGGCAACGAACAATTTCCTCTCTGCCATCGCAGGCAAGGAAAGCCCACTTCTTAGTGGCGAAGAAGCTCGTACCGTACTTCGCTTTTCCTTAGCCATACAAAAATCCGCCAGATTAGGGAGAGAGGTCTATCTCGCAGAAATGGATAAAAAATGGCCCTGGCTGCATTTCTGGAGAGAAAAATCGAAAGCCAAAAGACAAAATGGCAAGAATCCTATATTTTCTTTTTTAGGCCTTGGCGACCATGGAGAAAAATATTCCTCCCAGGCAATTTTTCTCACAGAACAACTTGTGCATCGATTCTCTCCACAAGCAGTCGGAAATTGGGATTGTATAGTTGGCTTGCGTTTAACATACAAAGAAAAAGATATCCCCAGGCTTTTTACACTAACCATACACCAGGGGAAAGCCTCGTTGTCAGAAGGGAAATTACCAGAAAAAGGCAATCTGCTTTTGACCATGCCAGCAGGAATTTGGGCAGCCATTCTTCTCAAAAAGAAAAAAATAGAATCCGCAGTGCTTTCAGGAAAGATCAAAATCGAAGGAAGAGCAGAAGAAGCTTTGAAGCTTAAAGCAGCTTTTGGACTATGAAATTATATTGATTTACTCTTACATTACGAGGCTTCTAAGGAACATGAATATGAAAACTTCGATTCTATTCAAATTGCTTCTTTTTATCATTGTATCTTTTTTGGGCATCGCTCCAAAAAACGATAGAAGGACACCGTTGCATGCTTGATATAGATAAATCAAAGAAAAGAACGTGATAATGGAAGAAAAATTTTGCTAAATTAGAAAAAATGCCATATAATCTAAAATTTACATTTATTATTTATAAAGTAATATTTTGGAGATATGGCATGAATATAGAGCTTAATGATAACAAATTTCGAGTAGTAACACAAGAACTTTCTACAAAATGGTTGCCAGATAATGAGTGGAACAGGAAAGTCGTGTTAGTGATGTTGAGATATTTAGTAGACGAAAGAGGGAAAGAGTTATTTTCAATGCAAGAATTGGCGACTATATTGGAAAGCGAAGATCGGCAAGCAGCACATCAAAAGCTAAAATTATTTAAAGATTGTGGAGAAGACTTTAGATTTTTTTTAAGAAGGCAAAAAAAAGTAGATGAGCAAGTAATAGAGGCGGTGGAGGAAAGTTTAAAGGAAGCACCTTTAGCAAAAGATGCAAATTTAGCATATCGTGCGAATGAAAAATTAGGTAAGGAAGATATTACAGTAAACAATGTATATACCGCTTTGGAACAGATTAGTTGTAAGGAAATACGAGAAATACTCAAAAAGCAAATAGAGAATGGAGAATCGCATTACAAAGAAAAATATGTAATAGAAAAATTGTTTGAAATTGCCATGTCTGAAGAAAAAGATCGTCCAAAGATGGAAAATCTCAGCTTAGAGATGATAGAAGCGGTTGAGAAGGTAACAGAGCCAAAAGGCCCAAAGCCAAGAATAGAGGCCATACCAAATGAAGATGTAAAAAATTTGTTGAGTGGGAATACAACCGAGGAACAGATAGCATCTATATGGGATAGTCCGATGGCCTGGAAGATTTGGGCACTGTTACTGTATCTACAAGGTGTAAGCACAGCAGCCATTGGCGGTTGGCTAGGTGTCAATAAAAGCACGATATGTCGGTGGTTAGATCAAGTATCAGAATGGAAAGGCTATTTTTTTAAGGATATGAAGATTAGTAGCTCTGGAAAAGTATCAGTAGATGAAAAATGGGTACTCGTTGGTAATGTATTTTGGTACTTATTTGCTGCTGTAGACTGTGTAACAGGATGTCCTTTGCATGTGGCATTGTATCCATCAAACAGTGGCGTATACTGTAAGGTATTTCTATTAGAACTCAAAAAACTCGGCTATCGCCCTACAGTAATCATAACCGATGGATTGGATGCGTATGATAAAACGATCAAAGAGGTATTTTCAAAAGCAGAACATCTTTATTGCCGATTTCATGCTTTGAAATCATTCTTTCGCAGGCTACAAAAGGCTTATATCTTTAGTAAACCAGTTTTCGAGCTTGCTCGTAGTCTGTTCAAAAGTAAGGATAAACGCACAGCAGAGAGACGTCTTAATAAGCTCGAATTTTTACTTTCTCAGCTTGGTGCCAGCCATGTTTTGCAAGGACTGTTAAGCAAATGGCCCAAATTAATAAAAACAGTCGGTTCGTTAAGACTACCATCAACCTCCAACTCAGTAGAGCGTTTTTTTGCTTCTTTTGAGAGGCTCTATCGCATTAAAGGGCCATTCTGCGATGAGGCATCAGCACAAAAGCATTTGAACTTGTTCATGATGGGGTATTTTCTAACTATTGGACAGAAAGGACAGGCATGTCCTTTGGAAAAAGCTGGTGTGAATGTAGACCAGATACCTCTATACCATCTAATCAATCGCCCTGATGTATTGGCTCTCAAGCAGCGCATGGCTGAGCAATATCAAAGGAAAGCATCATAAAGCCCAAATTCTGGCATAAAAATAGCAAATAATATCAGTCAGGAATATAAGACCTACATTCCGCAGCTTCTAGGAAGAAAAAAAGTATTTTAAGCGGATAGAAGT
>CALKWO010000049.1 GCA_938003875.1 uncultured bacterium | reverse complement strand
AATTATTTGTGTTCATCTGTGTTTATCCGTGGTTCAAAAGTTAAGAACTCTCTGTGCCCTCTGTGTCTCTGTGGTTAATTCTATTTTTTTAGTTTATGGCTGTTCGCAGTATACTTAATTTTACCATGTCAGTTCATCGTCAAATTCGCCTTCATCATGGTCTATTTCTGGCGGGGGAAGTGCAGAAAATGCTGTGCTGGTTTTCGATTTGGATACAGAAACTTTATTGTATTCCTCAAGAGAGAATTCCCCTTTTTGTATATAATCGTCTTTCACCGCTTCCCATCGGGCCATGGTTTCCATATCGCCTATTTTTTTCAGCCTGTTGATAATGAGCTTGAGATTGCGCATAATAAGATCCGTGTTTTCATTATTTTCCTGGATTTCCTGCGCTCTCATCGCAATCGTATAGTAAGCAGAAGCATGCAATACTTCCCCATTGGGTGCTTCCTGGTATTTAGCAGGGTCGTTTGTAAAATGGACAGCTACCATGCGTTCTATGGATTCATCGATAATTCCCTTTTTAGGAATATCGAAGGTAAGGGTACAATTCAAAATCGCTTTTTCTCCCATAGGAGCGGGGTCAATGAGAGTTCTGACAACAGCGGCATATCGTCTGTTTCTATCCACATTTTCAAAAGAAATGATTTTGCTATTCATGGGTAAAAGCTTAATATCGGGAGAAATCTTTGCTATTCCACGAATTTCAACCCCTTCCGTTGTATCGAGCTCTACTTTCACTTTGGTCGCAATGGTATTTTGCAAAGTTCTCAGGCTTCTCTCGAAAACAGATTTTGTCTGGCTCGCTGTTTCCAATTTTTCCATAAAACCGCTTGTCAATTTTTCCATGTCTTCTGCGTAAAAATCCACTCCTATGCCTAGTGTATCCATATCTATTCCAGATGTATGGAAATCCTGGGCTGTGGATTCGCATGTTTCGAGATCATGGATTTTACCATCTGTCAGAACAAGCATTTTGGTCGCCATGTCTTTTCTGTTATTTTCCAGGCTTTGTAATTTTTCTTTAGTCCGTCGCAGTGCAGGAGACAGATTAGTAGAACCACGAGGGTAGTTATAAATTTCGCTGAGCCTGCTTTTGAGTTTTTCACGGGAAGAAGCTGGCTCTGCCCAGCAAAATACACGATCTGTATTGGTAAAGGTAATTATGGAAATCAGATCGTCTTCTTTGATACCATCTACGACATGGGCTGCTGCATCAATCACAGCCTCTAATTTCGTTATATTATTTTCTATTTTGTCGTCCATAGACCCACTGATATCCAGGATAAGGATAAAATGAGTGTTGCACAGCAAACCAGGGTCTACTCTCAATTCATCTTGAAGATACACTTCAATCAAAATATCTCGTTCTACTGGTTCAGGAGCATCTGCTTTAACATAAAGATGCTCGATGGGAGTCTTAAAGCAGAAGAGCATTTCTTTGTCCATTCTGCTCTGCCTTTCAAAATAGAGTCATTGGAGAAAATTTTTTCTTTTTACAATCGAGGCAATTTCAATGTTTTACCTTCTTTTGGAGCTTCTAAATTAGCCTCTTTCAATAGTCTTTTCATCCCAGGCGATAATGATCTAAGCCTTTGATAGGATTTTTCAAAAGACAAGGTAGCTTCTGGTATAGTATGAATTATAATAGCAGAAAGATTGTCATAGCCTCCTCCTATTTTGTTTACACAAGAAACCAAAATAGAAGAAAGTGCCTTTGCATTGAACAGTTCTTCTTTTTCATACTGTTGTATAACGGAACTAATGCGGAGCATCTGGTAGTTTTCATATCTTGCATAGGACGCTTCTTGTTCAATATAGTCTGGAATGCCATCCGAACAAATTAAAATCTGTTCTCCAGGATAAAGATATGTATATCCAAAATGAATATCTAATTTTTCTTCAGCATAAAAATGGGAGCCAATACAACGAGTCAAGGCATTCCCTCCTTCTACAAAGCATTCCTCCAAAGGAAGTCCTTTGAGAATACGGGAATTTTTCTCATTATCTTCAAAATTTAGTCGTTCCCATCCAAAGGGGCTGATCCGATAGATAGGGCTATCTCCTAGCCAGCAGAAAAATAAAACCCCATTGTGGATCATTCCAGCAGTGATTGTGCTTCCCATAACAAGAGCATTTTCCAGATTTTCTTTCCCTACCAGTTTTTCAGCTTCTTTGTATATTTTTTGATTCGCCTCATGTATCATGCTGCTAAAAAATTCTTGCGCCTGAGCAATATTGCTGCTGGCGTATTCACATACGGTTTTTCTTTCTTCTTCTGTTGCGGATTTCCACCATTTGCGAAATGTGTTGATAATGACACGGCTTGCCATATCCCCTGTTCCAATGGTAGAAGTGGAAATTCCATCACACAGAACGAAAATTCCCCATTTTTTCTTAAACAAATTGAAGCTGGTGGAAAAAACGGCATCCTGATTTCGGGTAAGATCGTCTTCTTGCTTTTCATCCCCAACATCCAATGCGTATCCAACATCCAGTACGTAATTCCTATTCACGATAGGCGAGTTGCCATAGGATAGCAAATTTTCCAAAGTAGTTTTGAATTCCTGGATAGTTTGATAGCCTCTTTCTTGTGGATCTAAAAGCAATGCCTGATTGATGGCAGATTCAAAATGATCGTTTACAAAATCTTTTTTATGTGTTTTTTCCATAAAAACGGGTTTAAAAAGCTTAAGACTAGGAAGTCCATGATGATAAGAAATAGCATTATAAGAAAGAAGATTAGGAGATTTAGCCTTCAGCAAATAAAGGACAGCCGCAATCACATAAACTTCTGTCGCTTCCGATAATGTATTGTCATTATTCTCCCAAAACAATTCCCAGGGAATCAGACAACTGTCCAAAAGGATTTTGGGAGGCACATCTTCCCAGGCAATTTCTTTGCTACGGAGATAAAGGGAAATAGAAGGATTATCTCTGCATAAGATAAGATCGTTTAGTTTCAATCCTCCCCACGAATATCCCAGAGTATGGATTTTTTTTGCAATCTCACAAAGCTTTATCCCTATCTGGACAATCTCTCGTGTCGAAAGAGTGTCTATGCTATCGCTGACAATATAGGAAAGTGCAGATAGACTTTCCCATTTATTTTGTTTTGGCAACCAGGGATGATAAATCCATATAGTTCTTTGCTGCTCTTCCTGAAAGCAAGCCAAGGGTGGTTTCCAGGATTTTTCTAAAAGATTGCCATCTTTTAGAATCTCCAGGAGATGCACGAAACGCTTTTGTGCTTTAGGATCATATTTTTCTTCCAGGATTTCAACATAAGAGCGAGGATGATTTTTATCTTCATATTTTCCAATGGAATAGATTCCATTGTTATACTCTTTTGCTTCTCTTTTTTTCCAAAGCTGACCTTCTATACCATTCCATAAAGAAAGATTTACATGGCTTATGTCTAATTTGGCAAAGCCATAGTTGCTTGCCTGATCGCGAACTCTGCGTCCACAATGTTTACAATAACCATCTTCTCTGGCATGGCTCCACTGTCCGCATCCTGGATATGGACATTTTTGAACGCTGAGCGATTCGGAGACTTCCACTAAAACTCCGTCTTTATTTTTCACAAGAGCCACCAGCTCAAGTTCAGTAACTTCTGGTAGGTTGTTAAACTCCAGATGCGTTAGTTCTAATTGAAATCCGCCTGCTTTCAGGATTTGTTCTCGGTAGAGCAAGGAATCTGTATTGCTTGCCGGAACAATAGAGAGCTCGACTGGAGTGTTTCCATCCCATTGAATCTCTAACCTGGCTTTGGATTTGCCTTTTAAGGTTAAAGGCATTTTCTCCTCACTTAATAAACCTGACTTAGAAACGAAAAAACCTGCATTCCGCTAAGATACGGAATATAGGAAAAAAGACAACATCGTATTCTATTGTAACATAAACAGTACTCATTTTACGAATAAATTTTTAATAAAATGTTTTAGTCAAAATGTTGTTGAGCATATTTCAAGAGAAAATATCAAGAGTGCCTTTTTAAAAGTATGCTAGAACCGCACAATGGAATAGATGCTATTTCCATAGCACTATTCATTTTGCACAAAATCACGTTGACTAACACAAAATTCTCGATAAAAGCTTTTTTTTATGACTTTATATCAGGATTCCCTCTATCAAATTGGATTTAAAATTTTTCAAAAAAGTGCTGTCCAGCCTTTCAATGCCAAAATCGTTGATCACAATTTGAAGAAGCACTCCTTCCAGACAAGATACAATATATAATGCCGTAGAGGGGACATCCAGATCTTTGCGGAAAAGGTCACTATCTATTCCTTCTCGCAAATAGTTTTCCAGAATTTCCCGAAATTTTATATGCAGATTTTTCAGCTTGTCGCTCTTTTCTTTTTTAGCAGGGTCAATCTGCATAAGCCAGTTGATGAAAATACGTACATAAGGAAAGTTTTTACGGATAAATTCCCAATAGGTATCCACTAATTTTTCTAATTTTAGCCTTGGATTTCCCGTAGGATCACCTACATCTAAGCTGGAAATACAATATCCAACAAAGCGATCTACAAGAGATTGAAACAAACTCGCCTTATTCTCGAAATACCAAAAAATTAAGGATTTGCTCACTTTAGCATCTTCTGCAATTTTAGATATAGAAGCACCTCTATATCCATATTCAGAAAAATGATGCATGGCAGCATCCAAAATAACAGATTGCATTCCTTCAGTATGATCTTTCATATTATCCTTACAACTTTCGGAAAAGAAATATGCTATTCTCAAAAGACTTAAATTAAAAAAAAATCCCATTCTACCGTTTTCTGTGGTCTTGAAAAAAGCCCCCCATAGAGGAAGAAATGTGTAAATTTTTAAGCCAATTCTGATGATAGACAAAACCATTGATCCTGTGAGCAGGAGAAATAAATGATAGAGTTGACCGAGAAGAATAGGGAGTAAAATTATGAATCAAAGCAAAAGCCCGGACTAAATACTGAGAAGATTGCTTGTGCCCATGGAAATACTTACAAGAATAGAAAAAGCGATCTTGCCGATCCATAATCCTGTCCAAATGAGCAGTAGTGCGATAGCAACCTGGAATATAAAAAGCGGGAACGAACTTTTCGACTTTAGAACAAAGCTTGCATATAGCATCAAGGGCTTTGGAAGGAGCTAGATGAGTACAGGCCCAAAGCTGAAGGGAGACAAGTTGATTGCGAAAGCCGGCTTCGGTAGTTTCCCGATAGGCTTGCCAAATGAGAGAACAAATGGTATCAGCATGCTCTTTCAAGAGATAGTAGAAGTCCCTGACTTTGAGAAATGAGTGGAGAAAACACAGAATCAATTGTATCCCAGGAAATAACATTTGCCAAGCCCAACGAAGAGGTTTCCAGCCATCAGTAGTAACAGACATCGGACAATAGTCTGGGTCGAGATCAAGGGCTTCCTCTTGGAATTTGCCATAGGCATTGATAAGACCCAGATGGTCAGCTTTGTCTACAATATGACAGCCAAGCAAACAATCATTAGCGGCTGTGGTGGCACAATAAACTTGCTCTCCATTTTCCCATGAAAATTTTTCATCGGCGACAAGATGATCGGGCAGTTTATCAGCAGTAGATATTGTGGTTCCTACGATACTATTTCTGCCTAGACCTATATCCAGGCGATACCAAAACATATCGTTTCTACCAAAACAATGTGTCAGACCCCAATAGGGAACTCCAAATCTTCTGAGGAAAAGTGGTTTTTCCAAGTCTTCAGTATATCCTTTCATATATGGCCATACGAAGTAGGGTAGTATGCTGTAGACTTCTCCATTTGCCTTAAGCTCTATACGCCTCAAGCGTATTCCTGGTAGCTTCTCTGACTCTTTGGTTAAATCATGAAAGATATATCCTTTTTCAATACCCTGGGGAAATCTTTCAGGGTACTTTGCTATCAGTTCGTCCAGTTTCTTTCTGAATTGCTTGTGATCATACAACAATCTTTCGTATTCTTCTTGCTCAATCGCTACGTGAATCTGTTTGGTTTGTCCAGAAAAAACGTCAAAATTATTTTCTTTGATACATTTCCGTTCTTTGGGTATATTGAAATCCATCTTAACCTCACTTTCTTTTTGATATGTTATTTATCTTTGAGGTTAAGATTACTTTAGTTCTCTGCTTTTTTCCAGTTTTTATCTTA
>CALKWO010000048.1 GCA_938003875.1 uncultured bacterium | reverse complement strand
GATAAGATTACAGCTTACGCACGGGAAAGATTGCCTCCGAAGGAGGCTAATTTAGCACTCTTTTCAATCTACAAATACATCAGGAGAGCCTGTTACAATACTCGCTCCACAGCTTGTTTTATCTCCGTAGCGGGCGGCTGGTTTTCCATCATATTTTACTATGCCAGAACCAGTGACAATAGCCTGAATGCCATGCAGACTACAGGCTACCTTATCTCCTTGTCTTGCCCCAAGCCTTCCATCAATTTTTACACACAACGATCCTTCGACGATAGCTCCTCCATGAGAAATAGCATCGCCTATTCTTGCTGCAGGCGGCATCTTTTTTCCCCTCACAATTTTTAGCCTACTGTTCCATCTCCTGTATAACCTGGTGTTGCTGGCACAGAAATAGAGCCAGCAGAACCGCTTCCCAAATTGATGCTTCCACCCTTGATATTCACTGTAGCACTTTTGATATTCACTTCGCTGCTGCCTTGAACAGTTACTTCTTTTGCTTCTACGATCACAGACTCTTCGGAAGAAATCTTGATTTTGCCCTTATCTAAACAAACAACGCTTTTGCTTTGCCCATTGGTATGAATGGTAATTTTGTCCTGATCGAGGCAAATCAAGCTGTTGCTCTCCTGATTCTGGACACATATATTGATTTTGGAGCGATTGTCCATATAAATAACGCTATTTTTCTGTACAGCCAGAATTACGGTTTGCTCGTTTTTAGCATTGGGAGTATCGTAAAATTTTAAGTATACATTGTTAGGCGTTTTCCATAAGGCTGTTGTGATTTGCTGGCTTTCATCGAACCTTTTAAGGACGCCTGCATCCATATTGTATACACTGCCGATGCAAAGAGGACAATCTATGTCCCCGCCCTCAAAAGCGATAAGAACCTCATCTCCTACCTCAGGCATAATATAATATCCATGATCAGAGCCAGCATAAGGCATCATGAGGCGAACCCAGCAGGTTGGGCCTGGTTTTTCCTGCCATAAGATTTGTACTTTAATTCTGCCTAACCTCTCCTTATCTCCATCGCTCGCTTTTCTTGGCTCTATTACAGTAGCTCTTAAAAATCCTTCGATTTTAGGCTTGGTATTATTGGCAAGCATAATAAAAGGATATTGTATTTCTCTTCCCTGGAATACTATCTCATAACTAAGCTTTTGTTTTATAGCACCCTGTCCACCACAAACCATACTTCCTTTGCATTCCCAATGAACCCTGTATACATAAATAGCCTTATCTTTTTCCATTCCTGGTAACAAAAATTTTTGTCCTGCTCTAACCCCTATAAGGGGTTCATTGTTCTGAAAATCCTGATTGTATACAACGCAGTCCGATTCTGCATGTTGCAGATACCTTTTTTGGACTTCTAAAAAATACTGGGATCTTTTAGGGTTTGGTTCAAACATATCTATCCAATAAGGGAATGGAGGCAAAGCAGGATTTGTGCTTTTTACCTCATTTTTTTGGGTTACAACCAGACTCTTTCCATCATAAAATTTCTGGGTATATTCTATATTCCTGTGATTCAATGTGCGTGCCAGCGAGCTGGCATCTTGTCTCCAATGTACACGAGATATGGTAGGAATGGAAAATATTTCTCCCTGTATCTGGGTGGCAAAATCATATACCACCACTTTTTGATCATGAAGATGAAAATGCGCCCCATAAAGTTCGCATAGTCTCAAAAAAAAATGAAGATCGCTTTCTTCATATTGCGTGCAATAAGGAATTTTAATCTGGCTCAGGTTACTGGAATATTCTGGGGGCTTTATTTTGTATTTACTCCAGGATTCCTTATATGTCTGGAAAATGGTATCAAAAATTTCTGTTAAAGTTTTTTCGGAAAAAATACGAAAATGGCAACTATCATTTAAAAGATAAAGAGGATGAAATATCTCCAAAGATACTTCGCCCAAATTCCCTGCTGTATCATAATGTCGTCTTTCCTGGGCGACGTAGCCATAGTAGCATTTATTGGGTTCAATCCAGGTAAACCTTTGATTATCTCCATCTATGGGAGAAAAAGACATTAAAACCCCTTTGTGGAGAAAAGAATCTTCTAATTGTTTGTCATCACAGGGTACAAGACCTGCTTGAATATGAAAAGGAAAAGATAAAGATTCTTCCACCTTAACATAACTATAGTTACGATACTCCACTTGATTTATTTCTATTTTTATCATAGGTTTTCAATAAAAGATAACAGCTTCTCAAAGTTTTTCTTTGTTCTATCCATTCCAGAACAAAGAAAAACTTTCAGAGAAGCTATGTTGATTTATGAATTAAACAAAACTATGGACAACGGAATTCTGTTCCATGATCTCCTGCTAGAGGATCTTTATCTCTTTTATATTTCCATCTTATCAACTGCGCATTAAATATCAGCTCTTCAATGTAAGGTTTGGATTTAGCATTGCTATATATCTTGTCCTCTGGTTTATGTATTTCCGATGTATCATAAAGCACTACTCTGGATGACATAATCAATGCCTGTTCCAACTCAATGGTAAAGTAATTGACAGGGGCAGTATCCCCTTTGATGGTGTGGAAAAAATAGAATACAATTTTAGGAATCAGCAGTCTACGATGACAGCATTCTTTAAAAAAAGGAGTATCAATATCCACTTCTTTCCAGAGTTTGACAGGATGCTGCAAAATACCAGCAGGATTTCTTTTATCGTCGACAATGCATTCTGTTGTTTCTATAAAATGGATGGCTCTTTGATACGGACCTTCATGGAATTCTGTGTTTTGAAGATTGGGTTTAATCCCATGGAAAGTACAAATAGTACCTTCTGGCTTCTCTACTTTGAATAAAATGGATTCAGCCATTGTATAAACTCCTTAAAATAAAAACAATACTATAGACACAGTAAAACCAACATCACTTGCTTAATTTTTTTTGATCTACGCTCAACTCAAAATCCAAAGGATTCGTGTCAACCAAAAGAACAACTTTCCGTAATGCCTGAACAGGTCGAATGCTTACTGTGACAGAGGCTGTAGACCCGCTCATATTAATATCCTTGATTTCATAATAATCAAGGGCTGGCTCGTATGTATTATAAGGATCAACGCCCTGCAAACCTGGCTTCCCAGCAAAGATGGTCATATAGTCTTTTACAGTCTCTTTTAGATTAGCAACTGTTTTTTCTTTTCCACTGACACTTCCAATAAATTTTTTGCAAAGTAATATTATGCCTCTACATATAGTATCTTCCATTAAAGAATTCCCCAGATAATTATACATTTTCTGTGTTGCTTTAGCGAGAAACTCTTCTTTTTTTAGGTTAGACAATTCTTTGAATTGCTCAGGAGTTGTCCTTTCATCAAAGTTTTCAGGTTGAGGAAGCATGGTTTGAGCCTCAATAAAGGCAAGCCATTCCTCTTTACTACCCCGAATCTGTCTTTGCAAAGGTGTCAAAGAAAGCTGCATCAATTCCTGGCCTTGTCTGTCTAAAAGGAAGTTATAGAGGGTCAGTCCATAGCGATAGCCCATTTCCTGGCTAAAGCTTAGGCCATTGTTCAAAAGCTGCGGAGATGGATTGGCGTATTCTGGAATTTGTCGTGCTGTGTTTAAAAGACCAAACAAGCCTCCGCACCATCCTAATCTTTCATAATTTCGAACTAATCTTCCTGCCATCACAGACACAGGGGAAATCCATGGTACCCTATCAATCAGAGGAATAAAAGAATCATTAGGAATTTTTCCACATCGATAGTAACTTTCCAGCGTTTCTGTATTGCCAACATAGGGATTGAATAAAGCAGTGAGCCGTCTTAGCCATTTAGGGTTTCCCCCTTCGTTGAATTTTCTATAAAAGGCAGAGCTTCTATAGTCGTTTATCCATTGAGTAATATCTCGGTGCCTCTCCATGAGTTCACTATATTTTTCTAATGGCTGAATTTTACCATCCTGGGTGACTTTATAGGCAATTTTGGGAATATTCACCTCATAATACACCTGAAACATATTTCTATTGGCAAGACGAGCTATATTGGTCAAAGCATTATAATGTTCCGAGGCTTCTTTTGCATCGGCACTTCCCATAGGGTATAGCAAAAATACCCCATGCACACCGTCTACACTGGCAAGATTAGAAAAAATATGAGATGCTCTGATATTATAGCCAATTTTGGTTCCTTCCATGCTTTCTTCATCGGAAAACTGGCTAAGAAATTCTTCAAAGGATGTGTTCATCAGAATCACTTTGCTATTTTCCAGGCGATCTTCTGGAAGCAAATGATCCACGGCTAATATAGAACTTTTGAGCTGTAAAATCTGTTCTTCTGTCTGGTCTACCAGATCATTTAGAATCAAGTCCAGTTGTTCTATCTTTGCATCAATAGCCTCTATTAGCTCTGAAACCTTCCCTAAGCTTACGCTAGATGTCTGGGCCATCGTTGATTCAATATCATGAGGTAATGGACTACTCGAAGGTACTAAAAAATCTTTCGTCTGGGCCTCTTTTACCTCAAATGTAGCATTTTCTATTTTGTTTTTTTCTTCTACATCAGCCATTTTTTTGCTCCCATTTTTCTAATAAAAGACCTTTGATTTCATTGCCTAGTCTAGCTTCCAGCTCACTAAAAAAAGCATGTTTCAAAACACTATTTTTCATCAGGTCTTGAAAAATTTCCCAGGGGCATGAATATTGCTTCTGGCGTAGAATTTTTTGGATTTCCGTGGAATTTCTCGTCACAAAAATTTTAAAGACTTCCATGAATTGTTTTAAAACATGAAGATATTGAAATTGAGGGTCAGCTTGTAGAAGAGTTTGATACACCCCTCCCCTGGACAGAATATCTCGCCCATGAAATTCTAATTTAGCGTTTCTTGTTATATCGAGATTGGGTGAAATATTTTCTGCTTTAGAATAATTGAGCTGTACTTCTTGTGCTGGTTTTAGAGTTTCATCCAAAGCTTTATAAAAATCTCGCTTTTGGAAGAGTTCTAAATGTGTATTGTAGGATTCAGGATTATTGGAACAGTTTCCAATAATATAAGACACTGGGACTTCTTTTGTTGCCCATTCTACCCACTTAACAGGAATTTTTCGTAAGAGTGAAAAATAGGGAAGCTCTTCCGCGTCTAATTTTTTAGAGGTTGACACAATATTCTACCTTTCAAAATATGCCCAAATTAGTATAGGAAAGAGGAAATACATAGCGATCAAGCACAACGACACTATTGAATAATAGCATCTGCTTTATTCTTGAATAAATACACCAAGTATAAAAGAATGGCTGCGCAATTTTTCTACAACATTTTGAATGCTGTTTGGTCCAACATTGAATTTAAATTTACTTTCTCCAAGTTTATCGAAAGCTTGCAATGTTAGATGAACAAGAATACAATATAAATGGGGTTCCCATAATGCCAGGATTATATCCTGTGGTTTGTCCATATCTATTTCAGCTTTATTGCGAGCACCTAAAGAAAATACTGTATCCCAAAGACTCTTTGCAATCCAGACGATTTCCTTTTCTTTATTATTTTGTAAAGCCCAATATAAAAGCACAATATTTTTGGCAAAGCGATCTCGCCAGGAGGTAAATCCAATATTCTCAGAGAGCAACTTTAAGATTTGCTCTTGCTTGTTGCCTATAGCTGCCTTGCAAATCTCTAAAAGAGACAATGGTGGAACAAAAGCACCAAAAATAGAATGGCTTTTAATTTTTTCTAATTCATATACATCTTCTTTTTCTATTACTCTCCCAGAAGATTCTATATTTTCTGTATTTTGAGATATTGTTGTTTCCTCTTCTGATACGATATTCTGCATTGCCTCTGGCTGTGAAAGATTTTGAGGCAATGCACTACACAGATCTTCAGAAAATTTTTTCAATATAGGACTGATGCTGGTTTCTTTCAGAGGGAGAAAATTGCGCAAAGGAATAAAATACTCTATAGTATCTGCTTTCAATTGCATAAAATTTTCCATAAAGTGTCTATACGGTATTTTCCCTCCCTTGAGCCTTTCTTCTAAAACATAGAAGTCTGCTTCTTTTTTTACTTTTTGAAACAACCTGTCAGCAATAATCAAAAAACTAAAGCTTAGAAATGGGTAAGAGCTTTGGGCGGATTTTTGTATCAGAGATTGCCATAAACCTATAGAATCTGATTTAAAAAGTTTTTTAGTGAGCAAAAATTTTTCTAAAAGGGAAAGTATAGGTTCTTCTTTGAAATCCTCTGGTGAAGGTGTAATTTCTGATGAAAAGAGTGGTATCCATTCACAATTTTGGAGTGATTTAAAATTTTCTTTTATTGTCTCATTTTTGAAAATATGAGACTCTAATGCTTTTTTAAAAATTTCCTGTATCATGGTTAAGTATCCATTAAAAACTAAAAAGTCTTTTAGTTAAATTTAAAATCAGGGAAAAGCCATTTCAAAAAAGCAAAACTACAATGATATTATTAAAAAATATCACATAGTAGTAAACTTAAACAAATTATCCTAATATTAATAATATTATCACTATATAATTTTTTTGCAAGCAAAAATTTATGTACACTATAGACGAATTTTTGTGCTTGGAAGGCATTGGTTTTATAGTGTTTATCTTGTTTATCTGTGGTTCTCTTTAAAAATCGAAAAAGTTCGCTTACAAGCTGCGGAATAAGTGATTCTTTTTTGTTTGCAGCTTTGCTGCGTTGTGTCCTCTGTGTATCTGTGGTAATTTAAAAAATTTATATCTATTTATAGTATATTTATGCCTTTCATGCAAGTAAAATGCCATTTGTATCCATTCCTTATTTGCTTTTTTGAAATTTTAGCCTTAAAAATTTGGGACGGTAGATGCGAGCATCGCTGGCCATTTGCCAGAAATCAGTCGAGTTGCAGACATAAGTGATAACTATATCATCAGGTTCAGAAAGCTCTGGATGAGCTTTAGCTGCATAGCAAAAATAGGTGTTATGCCATTTCTCATCAGGGCATTCATAAATTTTTTCAGGCTCGCTCCATGGGCCAACTGGTGTATTGGAAAATCTCATCATGATATTTCGAGACATCCCGTTTTCAGTATAAATCGCCACATATTTTTGTAACATGGGTTGAAAACTAATCGAGTACTCTGATGCCAGGCCATAAAAAAGTTCTGTCGCTTCATTCAAGTCGCTCTTCCATTGCCCATTACCAAAAAATCGCCATTTGCTAAAGTCCTTAATCTCATTTTCCTGTACGCTGGCGACTATCATGCCTCGTGTTCCTATTATCCAGTCTTCTTTGGCACCATAGATATATATATAACCTTCGTCTTTTATGAGAAACGAGCCAAAAAATGTATTGCCTTTATTGGTGTAGCGACCGAATGGGACTTTGTATTGATGGATTCTCCAGGTCATAGGATCGTCTTGTGGGTTATCCACTTCTCCTAAAACAGTGCCTATCTGTTGAAACCCAAAAACAGATTTATCATCGGTTTTAATGGTTTGCAGGAGAAATAGATACAGCTTTTCATTTGCCAGAATACCATGAAAGAGCCAGAACCATCCAACATTATCGGAAGGCGTGATAAAAGAAGCCTCTTTTCCATCTTTTGCAGTCTGCCAGAAAAATTTTACACAATCTGTTGAAATATCCTTTCCCAACTGAATCCCAATCGTGTTATTTACCATAGTGGCATCTTTATGGCGGCCTTCAAAGATACTGCCAATAAAACTATCGCTGTACAGCCATAAAGTTTTCGTATCGCTTAATGCAATAGAGTACGCACCATCTGCGCCTGTCCAGCCTTTTTCTTTTGTGAACAAGGCATCATACTGGGGTATTGTCTGAATCGAATAATTCCATTCATCCGCATCCAGCTTTGTCCAGCACATTAAGAACAATATCGCCATTATAAAAACTTGTCTCATTTCGATTTTTCCTTTTTTTTAAAGCCATATACTACATACCTATAGTCTCTCCTGAAATCAAAAATGTGAAATAAGGCAAATCCTCCTGCTTTCCCAAGCGAAACTTCGTTCCACAAAGCAGTTCTACCCTGGCACCAGGCTTGATGCGGCATTCTCCCTTATCGCTGTTTATATAAGTACCATTTTTGCTCTGGCAATCCTCCAGATAGAATTTTTCCTTAATCCAGAGAATTCGTGCATGGTTTGTGCTGATTCGGTCATCAGCAATAACACAATGGTTTTCTGCGCCCCGACCTAAGGTAAAAGGTATCTGATATAAAGAGACGCTTTTACCTCTTTCCTGCCCCAGATAAATTTCATATCCCAGAGGAAGATAGTTAGCCAGGCATTTTTCTAATTCCTGAAGCATATATTGGCAGGTTTCTCGTACCATAGCAGCAGATTCCTTTGAAATATCTCGCTTTTCCTCCATATATTTATGAGGATGAATCAAATTGCGATAGTAGCGTAGTGCTTGCCCATAGTGCGCTTCGCTTTGTGGTAGAAGCTTATGCTTTTTGCTTAGCTCCAGAAATTCGCTCAAGGTGGATTCAGGGGAGAAATTGACTCTGAGCCTTTTTAGCCCATAGCCAAGTGCTGCCTCCATGATGCTACCTGACATAATGTGACAGGCCTTATAGGCTTTGCTGCTAAAGCAAAGTTCCATTTCTTCATAATCCGAGGCAATCACCTCACGATAGATATTGCTGGTAATCCAGGCAAATTTAGGTCGTTGGCCAAACATATTTTTCTCCTATAGGTTACTGGATCGCAATCGCTATGGCAGTGATGTCGTCCTGCCAGGGTTCACCAGAAGCAAAGTTTTTTAGGTCTTGTTTCAGCGCATCTATGAGTTTTCCTGGCGCAGGGTCTTTTTGAGCAAAAGCAGCAATTTTTTCCAGAAAATAGTCCTGGTATAGATCGTTTTCTTTATTTTTCACTTCCAGAATGCCATCGCTGTAAAAAAGAAGAATATCGCCTGCCTGCAAGCGGATAAAATTTTCCGCAGCCCAGAAATATTTGCTTCCCAAGCCCAATTTCGTACCAGAAGAGATGCTATTTTCATGCCTTATATAAGACACCTCTCCATTCCTGTACAAAACAGGAGCAGGATGTCCTGCGATTGCATAATGAAAATACAGATTTCTTCTGTCCAGACACAGGATTCCATAGCAAGCTGTAGCAAAATAGGCTTCCTGGATTTTATTTCCCCTGCTCAGAACCATATCCATCTTTTCGAGAATTTCCGAAGGCTGCAACCTTTGGCCTGACAGAAGAGATACAATAGGATAAACGCTTTGAGCATAGAAACAAGCCTTTAGCCCATGCCCCATCATATCTCCCACCAGAATTCCATACTGGTCTTTGCTAAGAGGCACCCAATTATAAAAATCTCCGCCTACTTCTTCCATAGGTTCATACCATACGGCAACCTCTGCTCCTGGCATGGCAATCTGGGATTCCAGAGGCATGGGATATTGGTCTTGTCTGGTAATACTATGAGCAACATATCCCTGGGCTTCTTCCAGAATTTTGACTACCTCTCTCATAGAAAGCGTTTGCTTTTGCACCACAGCCAGCAAAGCATCCTGGATCAATCCCTTGATTCGCTCTGGCATATCTTTGGGCAAATACGACGGCAATTCCTGAAGCAAATTTCCTGGTCTTTGCAACAACTGGCATACCTTCGACATCTTTTTTTCGTCTGTCTGGAGGCTATACAAAAACAAGAAGACCACAGAGCAAAGGTCTTTCATCTGCGGTTCGCTGATACTAAAAGGCACATAGCGATGGTCTCCCACAGACTCATTCAAAAGAGTCATGTCACTATACTCGGATTCATCCACAGTTCCCGAAAAAGTGATATCCTTTTGGCTTTCTACAACCGCTTTCTTTTTTTCGCGGGCAATCACCGACAGCCCAACCAGCCTGACCTGCCCATACTCGTTCACCAGAATATGCTCTGGCTTCAGATTTCTATGCCATAGACCTGCCTTATGCATATCTTCTATAGCCCGCGCTACCTGGGTAAAAACAGCAATCGCTTCTGGCACAGACAAAGGCAGCTTCTCTTTCAATGTTTTGCCAGGGAAGTATTCCGTGCATTGGTACACATACTCTTCCCGCCCGATTCTGGTTTTCCCCACATCCCGCAATTGAGGCAAATAATAAGACAGAACTCTGCTCAAAAGTATGCCAGACCTTTGAAACCTTTCCAGTTGCTCGCTCTGCATTCCCTTGAGCTTCAGGATCACCAGATTGTTCTTCGCCCAGGTATCCACACAAAGCCATACCTTCCGAACCTCGGTATCCACCATACGCTTAAGCACAAGATACCGCCTCTCCGCCGTACTCAAAAACCACTGACGATTCTTGCTGTCTTCCTCTCCTGCTTTTGCCAAAAAAGCCCCAGAAGGAAAAAAATATTCCTTATCAGGCAAAAGGATGTTCTGCTGGTTCAGGCTTACCTTACGACCATGCAAGAACCTCTCCTTCCCCTCTTCGTCCATTCTCACAACGTAAGCCTGCCTTTGGGCATGCCATTCTACATCACAATGCAAAAAAGGGAGGAAATTCTCCTGGTCTTTATCCAGTATCATTTCCCCACAAACCTCTTCCCCTCGTATTTCCAAAATTTTATCCTTGGACATGGGATTCCTCTTTTATATAACGATATTATTTAAAAACATACGGACTTGCCGAAGGAGCATAGCCAAAGTGTTCTGTGATCGAGGCTGCAATGAAGCTATCGCCCAAAAGATCAAGCAAGATGTATCCGTTATTTTTTTACAGTGACTTAGTTAGTTAGATTGTTTTTTTTAATTCCAACCCTTTTGAAGTTAAACGATATTTTTGTTTATAGCTTGTAGGTTTCTCAGGGATTGTCATTTCTATTAATCCCGATTGTAACGCAGGAACCAAATAGTTAATCCTGAAACTTCCTCCATTTTTGAGCCCAAGCTTTCTTTGTATATCTTGTCGGGTCATTTCTCCTTCTATAGACAATAAAAAATTTTTCATTTCTATGCTACTTCTATGGTAGTTATCTGGTACTTGTTCGGTACTTCTGCGGTGCTTATTCTGTACTTCTATAGGAAATTTATCATCTGTAATTTTTTTATCCTTAGAGAATAATGGATGTTGAACTTCTACTGTACTTCTACTGTACTTCTGCGGTACTTCTACTGTAGTATCCCAGATTGCCTTTTTTAACTTCAATGCCAAGCCATTGGAAGTTAAGCGATATTTTTGCTTACAACTTTTAGGTTTCTCAGGAATTGTCATTTCTATTAATCCCAATTGCAAACCAGGAAGTAGATAGTTAACCCTAAAATTTCCCTCATGTTTGAGTTCAAGCTTTCTTTGTATATCTTGTCTGGTCATTTCTCCTTCTATGACTATTAGAAGATTTTTGATTTCTGCACTACTTTGATGGTAAAGTTCTTCTAAGGTAATATTTTCGCTATCATAATCGCTAACTTTCTTGCGCCATATAATTGTTTTAAAAATTTCCTCTTGAATAAATTCGGGCTCTTGCAATCCAGCTTTTTTACATAAATGAATAATATCGCGTGTGCCTGTTCCTATACGCTCTATGTAACCAGCCAAATACATTGGTTCTGCCAGCAAAGGATTGTTTGGGATAGAAGGATGTGGTTCACGTAATTTTGCTGTACTTAGGCCAAAAGGTAGAGTACCTGGGTTCCATATTTCAAGACGATTTTTGAAAAGCATTACTTGAATGCTAGCATTACTTGTGTAATCTCGATGTGCCACGGCATTAACAATTGCTTCCGTAACTGCTGCAACAGGAATTTCAGGTTCAATAGGTACCTGAGCACTTCGATCACGAGTCCCTACTGATACATCAATTTTAGACATAACAAAATCAACAGCTTGATTGACTAGTTGAAATACATTTCCTTTATAAACCTGATAAGAAGGAATTGGTTTTACAATTTCATTTCCATAAAATTGAACACACTTAACCTCTGAGCTGATAAAAAAGCGTTGTGGACGCTTGCCAAACAATAAGATAGCAGCATTGGAAACATCCGTATTTCCCAGTAAGTTTAAATGAATCAAAACGGTTTTCGCATCCGCTTCAGCAGGTAGAGGAAACCCTCTTTTAACTTTGGCGCAAGCTACAAAGTCATAAATTTTCTCAAAATCCAAATCATCTAGTGTAGCCATAGCATTAGAAGATGCATCAAACGGCCCTGTTCTGATATATTCTTGTTCTTTTAAATAGCGCACTAGAGAAATATACACCGAAGTTTTCAGCTCGTAAATAGAGTTAAAATATTTTCTGACTACCACATTTTCTGCTTTTTTGATTAGTGCTATTTCTTTAGGGTGTCGTTCTATATTTTTATGTTGGCTTACATACACCAACCTGGTCTTATGATGAAAGCTTGCATGATCAAATTCTCTTTCTGTTGCTGAAATCCCTTCACTATCTTCTCTACCATATTCTTTTCCAAAAAGACCAAGATAAATATCTGATCGTTCTACTTCCTTTAGATAAACGGACTGTGCAGAATAGTTCAATGCAGGCAATGCCTCAAAAATAAATGGCTCAAAAAAAATTCCTAAAAGTGCATCCTTCAGCAAATAATCATAAAGAATTTGCCTTTCTTCCTAAAATTCTGACTGTACACTGCTTATGAAAATTTTGAGCCTTCTCATTGCTTATTCCTTTTAATTTACAGTATAGAAAATTATAGTTTTGTAGCTATCGTTATCGCCATACCTGTTAAGTTATGAGACATTGTCTTTCAATAGATTGTAGACGCAGGTTTGGGCTGTATAGAATAAGGCAGACAGAAAAAACCTGGCCAGCCCAAACCTGCGCCTCTTGCAATGGTTTCTAACTGGATCACCTAAAAACTTTCGATCCCGTTAGGCTCTATTGGCAAAAGGCGCAGAGATTGCGCTGGCGTTCGACTTTTGAGCAGACATGTTTTTTTCGGCGCAACCCTGCGGCTACAAATCATTGCAATAAAAGCAATTATTGCTTAACTAAGATTGAAATAGCATTAGTACCTATTTTAGACTTTCTTTTTTCCTGGCAAGCCAGGCTTTACTCTCTTTTGACAAAGGCAAATTGCTCTCTATACACGCTATGTAGCTCAGGAGATACTCTGTCTGTTTTTTTTCTTCATCCATAGAAACTGCCTTATTAAACCATTCATCGGCTTTGGCAAACTCCCCTGATACAGCATAGATACAGCCAAGCCGATAGGCAAGATTGGCTAAAATCTCCTTTTGGGATAAGTCCAGATACTTTTTAATCGTCTCTTTGTCGCCTTTGTATTTGGGCATGTAGAGAACAATCCAACTTTTAGAGCTATCCTTTTCTGTATCTAAATATATCGCTTCTCCTACTTCTGTAGCTTGCTTTATCTTGCCACTAAGAAAATAGTACCCCATCAAATTTTCGCTTTTTTTACGACTATCATCGCTCATTTTACCGAGGCATTCTTTCGCCTTTTTCATATCCAATCTTGCTATGTACATCATACTCAGCCAATCCCATGTCCAATCATTTTGGGAAGATAATTCTACTGATTTATGAAAGTCTGCCATTGCCAGGTCATGGTCTTGTTTGAATACATAGCATATTCCACGGTAAGTATAGAGGTCAGGAATTTTGGGATCAAGCTGAATGGCTTTGTTATAGTCTTCGATAGCTTTATTGTAATCTTTCAGAAAATAATAAGAATTACCTCGGTTCCAATAAGCGTATAAAAAGTCAGGACTGAGTTGGACGGCTTTGTTGTAATCTTCAATTGACTTCTTGTATTCTTTTAAATTGGCATAAGAATTTCCTCTATTATAGTATGCATCAACATAGCTAGAATTAAATTGGATGGCTTTGCTGTAGTCTTCGATTGCTTTATTATATTCTTTTAGCATAAGATAGGCATTGCCTCGACAATAATAAGAATTAGTATGATTAGAATTAAGCTGAATCGCTTTACCAAAATTTTCAATCCCTTTTTTGAATTCCTTTAAAATACAGTAACAATCTCCTCGATTATAATAAGCATTAACATTGTTAGGGTTAAGCTGAATCACTTTATTGTAATCTTCAATAGCTTTATTGTATTCATTTATTTTACGATAAATTTCTGCTCTTCTTTCATAAGCATCAGTATAGCTAGAATCAAGTTGAATGGCTTTATCATAATCTTCTATTGCCTTCTTATATTCATTTTGTGAATAGTATGCATTTCCTCGTAGACTATAAAAAGAAGCAATGCTAGAATCAAGTTGAATGGCTTTATCATAATCTTTCATTGCCTTTTTATATTCATCCAGCCAGCAGTAAGTATTTCCTCGTAAACTATAAATACTAGGATGATTAGGATTAAGCTGAATGGCTTTATTATAATCTTCTATTGCTTTATTATACTCTTTTATCTGGTTATAAGCGATTCCTCGGTCGGCATAAGCTTTAAATAAACTAGGATCTAGCAGAATTGCCTTATTATAGTTTTCTATTGCTTTATGGTACTCTTGCATATTTAAATAAAAAAAACCATATCCCCAATAGGCTTCGCTATCTTTGGGGTCGGGGTTAAGCAGAATTGCTTTTCTAAAGTCATTAATTGCTTTATCATATTCTGCTAATATGATATAAGCTTGAGCACGAAATATATAAGCTTCGCTATAAGTAGAATCAATATCTATTGCACGATTATATGATTCAATTGCGTTCTTATATTCCCCTAATTCCAAATAACGCTTTCCAACAAAAAAATAGATTTTTTTAGAGACTCCGATTTCTGCTTTTCGTATTTTTGGTGAAAAGCTTAAAGAATTTAAAATTTCTCTTTTTTCCTTACATTCAGGCAATTGTTGGGATACCAACATAGCAGCCTTTGCATTTCTGCTATCTCTATAAAGATTGGCTAATTGAAGATTTTTTCCCTTTTCAGAAAGGTTACTTCTTAAAATGCCTATGGAAGAATAGGAAGAGACAGGAAAACTCAAAGGATTTGTTTTGTATAGATTGTCTTCCTTTTGCCAAAGCAATTCCATTTTCTGAAATTTTGCCATTGCAAGATACTGTGCTAAATATTGATTATTGTATAAATCCCATAATTTGATATTCCCTTCCAGACCACAAGATAGAAGAAATTTTCCATCAGGGCTATATGCTAAACTGACTACTGCACCATCATGAGCAAAATAGGTGGCAATATTTTTACCTATAGCAGTTTCCCATATCTTTATGGTTTTATCTTCACTTCCAGAGGTAAGGAATTTTCCATCTGGGCTATAGGCTATACAGGATAATTCTTTTGAATGCCCTTCATAGAGAGCAAGCTCACAAAAGCTTTTGGTTTCGTATATACATATATCAATATCACTCATAGCAGCAAGAAATTTACCATCTGGGCTATATTTCAAACTATATATTGCTGTTGGTGTATTATAGTTGTAAACATTTTTGCCAGAAGCAATCTCCCATATTTTTATTTCTTCGCCTGTAATATACTCTTCTTGGCATTTATCATTTGAAGCAATAAATCTACCATCAGGACTATATGCTAATGCATCTAAAAATGGGGAATTAGTACAGTATGTAGCAATATTTTTTCCTTTGTTAATTTCCCATATTTTTATTGTTTTATCATTACTACTAGATACTATAAAAGTTCCATCAGGGCTGTATGCTATGTTACGAATCGTATCCAAATGTCCTTGGTAAGTGGCAATATTTTTTCCTGTAGCTATTTCCCATATTTTTATTGTTTTGTCCTTACTTCCAGAAGCCAAAAATTTACCATTTGGGCTACATGCCATGCATACTATGGAATTTGAATGTCCAGAGTATGCCGCAATATTACTAAAAGAAGGAAAGTCCCATATTTTTATACTGCCATCTTCACTACCTGAGCAAACAGTTTTACCATCTGGATTCCAGACTATACATGATATCTTGTCATGAAAGGCAACGGTATTCAGCGAGACTATTTCGTATATTGCGATGCTATTCTTACTTCCAACAAGAAGAAATTTTCCATCTGGACTATATTCAAGGTTGCTTATGATATTTGGGCATTTATAGGTAGTTATCTTTCCAGAAGCAATCTCTCTTATCTTTATTTCTCCTCCAACAGAGTAAGCAAGAAATTGCCCATCTGGGCTACATGTTATTTGGGGCAGTGAGCTACTGTCTTGTTGGTATTCTGAATCTTCTTTATATGTGATAATAGTTTTTCCAGTAACCGTATCCCAAATTTTTATGCTGTTGCCCATAGAACTAGAGGCAAGAAATTTACCATCAGAACTGTATGATAATTTTAACACTATCCCTAGATGCCCTGTATACGTAGCAACAAGTTTATGAATTGTAGTATCCCAAATTTGTATCGTATTGCCGCAAGAACAGGCAAGAAATTTTCCGTCAGGGCTGAACATGATACTCATGGAATAATTTTGGTAGGTAGCAATGTTTTTACCAGAAGCAATATCCCATATCTTTGTGGTTTTATCTCGGCCTCCAGAAGCTAACAATTTTCCGTCAGGGCTGTATGCTATGCTTAGTATTGGAGCAGAATGCCCCTGATAAGTAGCAATGTTTTTACCAGAAGCAATATCCCATATCTTTGTGGTTTTATCATCACTACCTGATGCTATAAATTTTCCGTCAGGGCTGTATATTACACTAGATATTGGAGCAGAATGCCCCTGATAAGTGGCAATGTTTTTACCAGAAGCAATATCCCATATCTTTATGGTTTTATCATCACTACCTGATGCTATAAATTTTCCGTCAAGGCTATATGCTACGCTATTTATCAGATCAGAATGGTTTGAATCCAAAGAGATCTTTTTACTAGAATTTATGTCCCATATAGATATATTACAATCATGGCTAATAGCAAGAAATTTTCCATCTGAGCTATATGCTAGTCTCATTCTATTTATAATATTGGTATCTTCAATATCATTTGGGTAGCTGGCAATATTTGTTAGTGTACCTGATTCCAAGATATCTATGCTTTTCTTTTTTACTAGAGCGAGAAATTTTCCATCTGGGCTGTACTCTATAGCCTTAGCATCATAATCTGAAAATACCTTCTTTCCAGAACTAGCATCTAATATATATAGACCAAAAGTACCACTAAAAGCTATAAATTTACCATTGGGGCTATATACTAAATGAGTTATTCCAATGAGGCTTAAAGTTATATCTTGATAAGTAGAGATGTTTTTACCAGATGATACTTCCCATATCTTTATGCTCCCATTATTAGTTGTAGTTAAAAGGTTGCTTGTGGAAGCAAGGAATTTACCATCAGGATGATACGCTATTCTCGCTATACCTTTATCACCCTGGCATGTAGTAATATTATATCCAGAAAAAGTATCCCATATTTTGATGCTTTTGTCTTCGCTTGCAGAAGCCAGAAATTTTCCATTCGGGCTATACGCTATGCTTGTTACTTTTCCTTCATGGCCTGTATATGTAGAAACATTTTGCCCAGAAAAAGTATCCCATATCTTGATGCTTTTGTCATTGCTTGCAGAAGCCAGAAATTTTCCATTCGGACTATATGTTATGCTGGTTATGCTCTCTGTATGGCCTGTATATGTGGCAATATTTTGCCCAGAAGCAGCATCCCATATCTTGATCGTTCTGTCTTCGCTTGCAGAAGCCAGAAATTTTCCATCCGGGCTATACGCCAAACTGGTAATCGTGTCTTCATGATGATATTGTGCAAAGTTTATCCATACAGGTCTTAAAGGCAATGGCTTGAATTTCAGAAAATTTTCTGCTTCTTTCCATTCTTCGCTGCCTTTGCGTAAAAGAGGAAGGTATTCTTCCACCGGGCCGCCAAAGCCCATAAAACCAATCGCTCGCCCAGCGCAGAGCATGGCTTCTGTGGAATAGCCGTCTCTATAGTAGATATTGGCTCGTTGCAGATAGGCATTGCCTGTTTCATGTCTGGCTGTGCGGGTTTCTTCCTCCGCTCTCAGCCATTGGGCTGTTGTGAGGATAGCACCGAGCAAAAGACTCAGGAAAACAGCCGCTATGGCTCCGCTGAGGACGCGGTTGCGCCTGACCCATTTGTGAAATTTTGTCCAGGGTGTGATGGGGCGGGCCTGGATGGGGCGGCTTTCCTGGAAGTTTTGCAAATCTTCGGCTAAGGCATTCGCCGTAGCGTATCTTTTCTCTGGCTCTCTTTCCAGGCATTTGAGGCAAATGGACTCCAGTTCCAGAGGGATGTCGGGCGATAGGGTTCGGGGGGAAACGGGGTCAGTGTTTTGGTCAATAACCTGGGCCAGGATGTGCATGGGAGTTTCTCCCTGGTAAGGGGCGCGGCTGGTCATGGCTTCGTATAGGGTTGCCCCCAAGGAATAGACATCGCTTCTGGCATCAACTTTTTGTCCTTTCGCCTGCTCTGGTGCCATATAGGCAGGCGTTCCCATAATGTCTCCAGGATTAGAGAGGCTTATTTCTGTGCTTTGTTGTTTTGCCAGGCCAAAGTCCATGATCTTAGGTGTCATCTTTTTGGTAAGCATGATATTGGCTGGTTTCAGATCGCGGTGGATGATTCCTTTTTCATGGGCTGCCTCTATGGCTCTGGCACAGGCCAGGAAGATGGGGGCTATGTTCTTTTTGGTGATCTTTTCCTGCTGGATCAAGGCCTTTAAGTTTGTTCCCTCAATGTATTCCATGACAAAATAGGGCTGAGGGGATTCGCCTACTTCAAAAATCTGCACGATGTTAGGATGCTGCAACTGTGCTGTGAGTCGGGCTTCCTGGAGGAAGCGAGCCATTTCTTTTTCGTCTAAAGTCCCACGGGGGCTGATGAGTTTCAAGGCAACAGGGCGATTGAGTCTGCTGTCCAGGGCTTTATACACGATTCCCATGCCTCCCCGTCCTAGTTCTTTCTCTATGCGGTAGTGAGCAAAGGCTTCTCCTGGTTTTAAGGCAATGCGGTTTGCGTCGGGTTTTGTGTCGGATGCAGAGCCAGTGCCAGACGATTCTTCTTTGGCGAACATTTGCCCGATCTGTGCCCCTTCCATAGCAATTACCTGGCTTGGGCTGAGTTCTGTTGCTGGCTGTTTATTTTCTTCCTGTTCGGGCTGCTTTACTAAAGACTCGGTGATCTTGCTGCTATTTTCTGTAAGGATGGTCTGGGTTTTCTCTTTGTTTTTTCGGCGTGCTAAAAATTTTTCTCTGTCGCTATCCGATATTTTATAAGCCTGCCAGATGGTATCATCAGGCTGAACGGGTGCCAGGGATTGGTCATACGCCTGTATTTCCAAGTCTTTGGGGGCTTTTTTATCTGGGGAATCGGGCATAAAATCTTTTTGGTTGCTATCCATAAAAATTTTTCCTTTTGTTCTGTAAAAACTTATAAACGGGGCAATGCTTTAGCAAGACTTTGTTTCCATTCTTCTACACTGCTGAACCTTTCGTCTGGGTCTTTTTTGAGGCATCGCATAATGGCATCTTCCAGGGGTTTGGGTATGGCAGTGTTATACTCTGCCATGGGAACAGGCTCTTCTTCTAAAATTTGCTGGATGACGGAAGTTGCGCCAGGAGTATAAATTCTATTGGCCGTAAGGAAAAAATAGATTGTTGCGGCCATAGAATAAATATCGGCTCTGGGATCAACATGCTTAGCGTTGATACATTGCTCTGGAGGCATATAGTCGGGGGAGCCTAGCATCTGGTCGCTTTTGCTGAGTCCGCTCAGGCCTGTGTCCTCGAAATTTTTGGCAAGACCAAAGTCGGAGAGTTTGGGGATTTTGCGATTTTCAGGGTCTTCCAGCAAGATATTGGCTGGTTTTATGTCGCGGTGGATAATCTTTTGGGAATGGAGGAATTCCAGTGCATCCAGCAAAGGCCAGACAATAGCTCTGGTTTCCTGGATGCTCAGGGGACGCTTCAGGATTTTGCTAATATAGTGCTTCATATCGCATCCAGACACATATTCCATAGGAATATAGAAAAAGCCTGTATCGCTATAGCCTGGCTGATAGTGTCGCACTATGTTGGGATGCTTCACAGACGAGGCGCAAGACGCTTCTCGTAAAAAACGCTGGATCGCATTAGGGTTTGTCGCTATGCGAGGCCTCAGTATTTTTATCGCATACTGGTACTGGGTGCTATCATGGCGTACAAGATATACAACGCCCATACCGCCTTCTCCGATTTTTCGCAAGATTTCAAAGGCTCCGATTTTTTTCCCTGCAACGAATTCTTGCTTTTGTTGGCAACGGGAGCATAGCTTATTGTCTCCTTGCGATGCGCCCTTGGGTAGCTTGGCTCCACATCTTTCGCAGGTTGGACTTTGGTCTGCTTCCTGGTATGTAAGATGCAGCACTGAATCTCCCACCTTGATATAGTCGCCTTGAAGAAGGCGTATTTGCATGACTCTCTGAAAAGAGATGCGGTTGTCTGATTTCATCTGCCCTACGAAAGTTCCATTTCGGCTATTGAGATCATAGAGCATAATATGCTTGGGAGAAGCAAATTCGATTGTACAGTGGTACCTGGAAAGCTTTTGGTTGCCTTCCAGACAAAGGTCTGCTTTGGCATCACGGCCTATGGTAAACTGTGTGTATTCAGAAAAAGTATAGGCAGTGCCTTCCATTGGCCCTTTCACTATCTTCAACTCCATAGAGTCCGTTGGCACATTTTCGCAATATGCCAGTACCTCAGTTGCTTGTTTGCTTATCTTAAGGGGATTGCTTCCCATTCTTGCTTTTCCTCCAAAAAGAATTCTACTTTAGGAACATGCTGGCTTTATTTTATCATTTGTATACTATTTGGGCAAGCATAAAGAATCAGGAAAATTGATATAACTGGCTGTATAGGAAATTATAGTTTTGTCGTTATCGTCATTGGTGTTAAACAATAATTGCTTACTTTGCAATGATTTGTAGCCGCAGGGTTGCGCCGAAAATGACTATCTATTCGGAAAAGACGACCTTCAGCGCAATCCCTGCGTCTTTTG
>CALKWO010000047.1 GCA_938003875.1 uncultured bacterium | reverse complement strand
TTTTATATCGTTCCCTGCATCTATAAATTTTTGATCATATTTATTTTGTAAATATGGTCTCGTCTTGGCTTCTTTTTGTATTAGTTCTAATTCTTGCTGTATCTCGCTGTAGCTTCCCTGGATTCTTTGCCTATAGTTTCCAAGAAGTGTCTTGATTTTAGATTCTTCTGATTCTACATCTCTTTTTAGACTTTGTTTTTCTCTTTGCTTGCTCTTTAAAGAACTGAGAGCATTTCTTTTTTGTTCAGAAAATGTGGATGGATTCAGATTTTTAAGCTCTTCTTGCAAATCTTCCAGTTTCGAGATTTGTTTTTCTAGTGCATCAGGATAATCCGTATTTTCAAGTTTGTTTGCTTCATGGAGAATTTTTTCTATGCGAATTCGCACTCCAAATTCTTGCTGGAGATTTTGCAATTTTTCTTGCAATTCATTTTGCCTGGAAAGGAATTTTTTTCTATCTTCTTCTGAAATTTCAGAAGAAATCCTATTTTGTGTGGATTCCTGAAATTTTTTCTTTAGGTCTCCATTTTTGTCTTCGAGTGCCTCCAGGCTAATATCCTTTTTCAAAAATGTTTCTACATGATTGATGAAAATCTCTAGTTTTTCCAGCTCTTTTTCATACTGTTTAGCATTTTGCGCAAGAATTTCTTGCCATTGCTGCTGCCATGAAGAATTTTGTAAGATAAGCTTTTCCTTATCATCCAAAAGTTCCTGGGAGTGCATTTGAGCAAAAGTACCTAAGGATTCCAAAGAATTTTTGCGTGCGCTCTCTGATACTTTTTGTAAAGCGAGGCTTGCCTGGACAATCTCTTTTTGTAAAGAAAGGCTTTGCTTCTGGATTTCGGAGAAATCTTGGGAAGTAGAAACCTTTTTGCTAATCATTTTTTCCAACTGTTTTTCTGATTCTGAAACAAGTTGATAGGCTTCTTTTGCCAGAGATAGCGATATTTTTTTCTGACACCATAGCTCTTTTTTGGAGGCTATCTGAGTGCGTAGTGCAGGTATATCTTTGTGAAAAGGGCAAGGTGTATCGCTAAGACAAACATGGGATAGTAAAAAAGAGTCCAGTCTTTCCAGTTTTTCTAAATGTGCAGAAACCTGAGAAAGATAAGAAGAAATCGAAGATAGCATTTGTCTTTTATCTTGCGAAAAGCTAAAGGAAAAATTTTGCTGGATAGAATCCATATTTTCTTTTTGCGACTTCCATTCCAGAAAACAAGATTCTATTTGCTTAAGTTCTCGTAAATATTTTTGCCAGAGTATTTCTATGCTTTGTACCTGGTTGATTTTTTCTGATACCTGGTCTGTCCAGGCAGTCTTTAAGAATTCCTGCCATCTTTTTCGGAATATCTGCAAATTCTGGCCTTTTTTCTTATGCTCCTGTATCGTAGAAAGATTCTCATTAGCTTCTTTGATCTTTTCTTGGATAGAATCAATATCATTTTTGCTAAAGTTGAGCTTTTGCGATGGAGGTGAAGGCAAATTCCAGCTCAAAAAATATTGTATCTCTTTTGCCCAGGTTTCTTTGGAAACTTTGCTTACCATTTCGCTGACTTTAGGAGAAAAATAGCCTTTGCGGAGAGGATTATAGCCTTCGCTTTGATAATATTTGTTTATGATTTCCATACAACTGGGAATTTCTAAAGTTCCCATTTGCATTTGTAGCATAGCATTGTATACATTTCCATAAGCTATGTATTCTTTGATGCCATACAACATGGCAAAAAACACCAATATCCCATAAATCCACATCTTGCACTTTTGCCAGAGCATTTTGTCTTCCAGTTTGTTGATTTGGGCCTGGGCTTTTTGCCAGACGGGGACGCTGATGCCTTTGGTTTGGAGCAATTCTTTGTAGTTTGCCAGGATAAAGCGTTGGGAGAAAAGGGCATTTTTGGATTGCTTTTCCAGAGAAGCCAGGTATAGTTCGGAAATGCGTTCTATGGCTGCTTTGGCCTTTTTGGTGATTTCTGGTGTCTGGATATTTTCTGCATAGAGCAGGCGATAGTAGTTTTCCAGAACCAGGGGGTATTCTTGTGGATGTTCGGTTTCAAAGAGGGAAGCTCGCTCCCAAAGGCATTCTTCTGCTGTGCTTGCAAGATAGGTAAGGGGTGCGAGTAGATTGAAGGAGCGGATGTCTTCTTTTGACGGCTTATCGCCTATAAAGGAAAATACAGGGAATACCTCTAGTTTGGAAGAGACAAGAGAGAGCTTTTGGTAGATGATGTTCCAATGCGATTTTTTGATATACTCCAGGGCACGTGCTTTTTCTTTTTCGGGATTCCAGGAAATTTCGCCTTGTCTGTCCCATTTGCTCAGAACCAGGGCAATGGGCATGGGCAACTGGCGTTTGCCTTGATGCATGGTGCTGATTTTGTTAATGAGATGCTCTACCTCATTTCTGCAATCAATTTGCCTTTGCAGTGTTTCGCCTTCTTTGGCGGTTTCCAGTAAAATCAGGATGCCTCTGGAATTGGCAAAAAACTCATAGATTTCTTCTTCCTTTTGCTCTATGATTTCTCGAAGTGCTTCGGAATCATGGCTTTTTTGTAAACGGCCTCGGAGCATTTCTCCACCATAGTCTTTTGTGATGATGGAATAGGATTTTTTTTCTGTGTCTATCTGGAATCCTAAACGCGAGACGATTTTTTCCGTTGCATAGGGGCATTCTCCCTGATACAGGTTCATAAACATCGGTTCCAGGATTGCCTGAGTTTGAGGATCCGAGGTGGCAACGCCGTATAAAGAAACCAGATAGCAGGTTTTTCCTGCACCTCGTGCTCCTAAGATACCAATGTGGCTAGGCATTCCAACCCCCACTACTTTTTTTCCCAAGATTTCTACGACCTTTTCCATCTTGGGACGCTCCTGGGGGTTTTTGCTCAAGGTTTCATAAACCATCTCTGCGATGTCCGAAGGAATGGAGTTGGGTTTAAAAGACTGGGGTTTCAGAGAAAGATGAATTCTTTTCCATTCTTCTATCTTTTTGCTTCCATTGGCTGCATAGGGATATTTTCCTTCTAAGAGCTGATAGGCAACAAGGCCAAAGGAATACACATCCGAGGCTGCTGTGGCTTTTTCTCTGGAAAATCGTTCTGGACTCATATACTGCAAGGTTCCTAAAGATACAGAATGGCTTTGTGTCTGGAATTCTGCAATTCCCAAATCCAGAATGTAAAGATTGTTCCCACGAGAGGACGAGTATGTCACTTTGATGTTCGATGGCTTGATGTCTCTGTGGACGATCCCGCAAGTGTGCAGATATTGTAGTCCCTGAGCAAGCTGATAAAGCCATCGGAAAATATTGTCCAGAGAAGTTTGCCCCTGGCTTATTTCTTCCAATGTTTTGCCTTCGATATATTCCATGACAATATAAGGCATTCCATGAAATCCATCCTGGGGCTTGCTGATTCCTTTTTCCTGGAATCTAGGCAAAGTACGATGCCTCAAATCTTGCAGCTTTTGGGCTTCTTTATCAAACAGCTCGCAGTCTTCTTTGCTCAAACCAGGCTTGAGTATCTTGATGGCATAGAATTTTTCTTCTTTTCCCATCGCTTTATAAACATAGCTGAACTCTCCTTCTCCGATTTTATCTAAAAGTATGTATTCACCCAATTTTTTTTCTTTTTTTAAAGGTGAGCCAGCCTTTATCACTGCTACAGGAGGCAAAGCATCTACTCTCATTGTTCCTTTGGCTGTATTGCTATTCTGAACCATTTTTTCCCCTTATGAAAAAAATTTGCTTGATAGGGTGTCATGACACCCCCTGTTTGGGTTGTTTGAAAATATTTTTAGCATCTCCTGGTATATGGAAAGCCTTTTCTTTCTTTCTTTCTTTCTTTCTTTCTTTCTCTTATACCAAAAGAATGCTTTTCTTTCAATGATTTATTTTGCAAATTTTAAGCCAAAGAAAAATTTATGCATCCTTTGCTTCTTTATTATCTGATATTCAATCTATTTTAAAAAAATAGAAAAAACGGTCTGAAAAACTGCCCTGGTCCAGGCATTTTCAATGCAAGCTTTTAAATAAAATTCTCTTTGTTCATGACTTTTTATTTTTTCCATAATAGAAATATTTTGCCCCAAGGAATTTGTGCAACGACTCGTTGCACAAATACAAAATCAAGAGCCTCAATGCAGCTTTAATCTATTGCTCCAAACATGATATACGCTTTTTTTGTTTTTTGAAAATATTTTTGACATCTCTTGGTATATTGCATAGAATTTTTCTATTCTATACCAAAAGAATGCTTTTCTTTTAATGATTTATTTTGCAAATTTTAAGCCAAAGAAAAATTTGACGTTTGTGTAAAAAGTCCTGATAGATCTTTTTCGTTATTCTTATCATCATACATGTTAAGCAATAATCACTTACAGTGCAATGATTTGTAGCCGCAGGGTTGCGCCGAAAATGACGATCTATTTGGAAAAGACGACCTTCAGCGCAATCCCTGCGTCTTTTGCCAATAGAAACTAATGGAATCGAATCTTTTTAAAGGGTATTTCCCAAAGACGCAGGGATTGCGCTGGCGTTTGGCTTTTGAGCAGACATGACTTTTTTGGCGCAACCCTGCGGCTACAATCTGTTGCAAGACAAAATTTTAAAACTTAACATGTATGTCCTTATCATTATCATTATCATTATCATTATCGTTCTCTTTATCTAAATCCTTTATAATTAACAGGATGCTTTTCGATAACGAGAAAGAGAAAGATAACGATAACGACTATTAAAAGACTTTTTACACAAGCCTCAAATTTATGCCTCTTTTATGCTTTCCTCTTTTGCTTTTGCCTGGTGTAAAAAGAGATAAAAGACGAGAGAAGGGAGCAGGAATCCTATAAGAAGAAAGCAGGCTAGATTGTAGTAGAAGCCAGAATCTGTTTGTAAATTGGAATATGACTTGAATGCCATATCCGTATAGCGGGAGAAGGTGATAGTATAGCAAAAATCTCTTAGGCTATGGCATTGCCAGGAAAAATAGTTTTGGTCGCCTAAGATTCTGCCCATGACCATTTCGCTGAAAATGAGCTGCACTATGGTTAAACAGGGGACGCTTACCTCTGCTGGTATAGACAAAGAGAATTTCCCCAGAGTAAATCCTCTGGACTCGAAAAGCGAGGCAACCAGTCCACAGAGAGAACCGCAAATCCCCATGCTCCACACAAGAGCAAAAAACAAAGACAGGGACAAGGTAAAGTTGTTTTCCTGATAGAGATGGGATTTGTGCCATAAGAGATACAGGGAGGGCAAGGTTAGAGTGAGCGTTTGGATAAAGCTTATGCCTGTATAAAAAAGGCAATAGCAGGTAAAAAAAGAGCGTATTGAAATGCCATTATTCTTTTCATGCAGGAAGATGCTATAGCGTTTTTTGCGAAGCTCTTGGGAAGACAGGGACATACCTAGCCAAAAGGCAGCCACAGAGCAAAGAAAAAAGCGGATAGTATCCGCATTGCTTTCATAGCGGGCGATGTATAAAGAAAATCCAATGAAAAGCGGGATCAGAAACAAAAGAGAAAATAGGGGAAAAAAATCCTTTTTCCAGGTAAAAAATTCCTCGATTCTTCTCATCAGGAGTATCCACCAGGGTTTTCGAAGCATGGTTTTCCAAAAAGGAAAAGCAGTTTTTTGGATAGTCGTGTCTTCTGTCTGGTATAGCTTGCTCCAGGAAGCAAGGCCAGGTTCCAGAGAAAGATTATGGCTCAAAGCCAAATCTTCTGGTGTTGTGTTTGCCTGGATTTGCCCTTGATGCAAGGGAACGATTCTATCGAAATAGCGAATGCTGCCTAAATTATGCGTTGTGCATACTATGGTTCTTCCCTGGTGTGCCAGATCCCTAAGCAATTGGATAATGCCTTCATCGCTGGCAGGGTCCAGTCCAGAGGTGGGTTCATCCAGAAGCATCCAGGAGGAATCCTTTGCTATGAGTTCCTGGGCTATGTTGACACGTTTTCTCTGGCCTCCGCTTAAAGAGAAAATCAGATCGTTTGCTTTTGCTGAAAGCCTGACAAAGGCAAGATGGCGAGCTACCTTTTCCTGCAAAGCAGAGAGGCTCTTTTTCGTGTCATGCAGCAAAGCCGTATACAGCAGACTGTTTTGGACTTTCAGATTGTCCAGAACAATGTCGTACTGTGGAATATATGCCTTAGGAAAATCCCCCTTATCGTCCTGGCTTAGCAAAACCTTGCCCTGGTATTCTATCCAGCCAGTGAGTACCTTGATCAAAGTACTTTTGCCTGAACCACTGTGTCCTAGAATCCCAATCAATTTAGCAGGCTCTAAGGTTAGCTCAGGAATGTCCAGGCGGTTTTTTACATTTACGCCAATCAACTGGATTTTGGGGGCAACAAGAGCAGCGCATGGTTTCAGGCACGAGGAGTAGTATTCGTATTCGGACTCGTCCCAAAAAATACGGTCGCCTTCTTTCAAAGGACAGACAGCTATTTTCTTTCGGTTGACAAGAACACTGCCTGTGCTTTTATCCTCCAGAAAGGCATTTTGTTTTTCTCGAAAAAAGCATATATTGTCATCCAGAAGCATATTGCCTGTTTGAGGCAATTCTATGCTTTGTTCTTGTGTCCTTCTCTCTAAAGGCGAAAGGATTTCTTGCGGACACCACCGAAGCCAAATGCGACAAAGGCTTTGCTTTCCTAAAAGTAGCAAATCGCCCGAAGATAAGCACACAGATTCTTCAGAAGACAACCTTTTCCACGAATTTCTGCCTTCTTCTGTCAGGGAATTATCTACAAAAAATGTGCCATTCGTGCTTTCCATATCCATAACACGAATCTTGCCTTCCTGTTCTTCTAACCGTGCATGCTGGGCACTAATAAAGCTTCCAAAGAGAAATCGTGTATAAGGTTCTTCTCTTCCTAAGATAAGAACAGGCCGAAAAGAAGAGATTTTCCCATCGCAAGAGCAGCCTACACTCCAGGTTCCTTTGGCTTTTAAGAGAGAATAAGGCGACTCCCAGGCATGCTCCTGACAAAAGGGGCATACTTCTTCACTTTGGGGCAAAATGGTAAAACAAAAGGCACAAAAATTCATGATTTCCCTTTCTATTAAAAAAGCTTCTATAAAAAAATATGGAGGCTCAAATTTTTCTTGCGAAAAAAAATCCTGGAATCATGGCAATTCCTAAAGTAAATACAGGGGGGACAGATAGCCACGAGGAAAAGAAAAAAAGCGTGATAAACAAAGAGATTGTATAGCCTAAAAGCACCAATATAAGTGTTGCTAGAAAATATTTTTTGGATACAAAGATAATAAAAAAGGATAAAAGAGCTACAGAAAGGAAGCTCTGCCATATTGGCCAGGGTTTCCAGATATGTCGGGAGAGGATTTGCTGCACGGTACTTGCCTGAATTGCCATACCTTTTACGAACCCTAACGGGGTAGCATGGTTGTCAGCAGCTTCCTGAGAGTGGAGCAATCCTATAAAAACGAGGTTAGTGGAAAAAAAATTTTGGCAATCCTCTGGAGAAAGAGAGAGAGCCTGGGTCAATGTCAGGATCTTCCATCTTCTATCTAAAGCAGGATAGGTGAGCCATAGGCCTTGTTCCTCCAAAGCGAGTTCCTGGTATGGCTCTGTAAAATGAAGTTGGTCGCCAGAAATACGCAAGAAATCTTTTCCCATACTCTGCAATACAAATCTTAAGGCAAAAGAAAGCTCTAGTTCCCCGCCTCCTATATCATAGTATAGAGGGAGTTTTTGGATGATGCCGTATGTATTTTGTAGATTTCCAAAACCTGTGGGCAGGCTTTGATACAAAGGCGATGGCTTTTCTAAAATGTAGGTTTCTTTTTTGGGTATGAGTCTGGATAAAAGTGCCACCTGAGAAGAGCTATGATGGAGCAGGCTGGAAAGATTCTGATTGGCCTGATTTTGTATGGAAAAAGGCCCAAAATCAGAGAAAAATATGTCGAACCCAATGCATTTCGCCCTGGATTGCACAAGGATAGCAAGAACCTGGCATAGCTGATGGATTTTATTTTCCTCGATTTTGGGGCTTTCTATGTCTATGAGTACAATGGGGCAAGGGTTTTTAGGCCTAGCACAATAGCGGACAATACAAGCATAGTCCCATCTTTTGATAGTATCCGTTGTCAGGATAAAAGCCCAAAAAAGACAAAATAAAAGAGGAATTATCCTTTTCCAGAAAGACTGTTTTTGCATCCTTTGTAGGCCACGATATAGAATTGCTGCTTCTTTTGGAGGATTGTGGATAGCATTCTGCAAAAATAAGATGACTTCTTGAGGCACAGATCGTGGAACTTGCCCCCAATCTAAAGGAATCTGGGGGGATTTACCTGTGAGGATGAAATAGCATGTCAATCCCCAGGCATAGATATCGGAAGCTTTTCCATGAATTCCTTTTGCTCTATATAGAGGCGTTCCTCCTAAGGAGATGCCGTCTTTATCTGGATGGGAAAGGCCAAAATCGCATAGTTTGACAGTGCCATCTTGTGCTATGAGGATATTCCCAGGCTTAATGTCTCCATGCACTATGCCTTGCTCATGCAAATAGGCAAGAGCGTGGATCGTCTGCAAAAGGATGTCTCTGGCTTTTTCCCAGGAGATTGGCCCATTTTCTTTCACAATCTGAAAAAGATTCTGTCCCTGGACATATTCCATTACAAGATAAGAAATGCCATTTTCTTCAAAGTAATGGTGCAGAGTAACGATATTTTTGTGCAATATTCTTGCTGCTATGGCATCTTTTGCTAGAGAAGATATAGACTTTGGAGTCGCCTTGATCGCTACTTTCCTTTGGAGATAATTATCTAAGGCAAGATAGACATCGCCCATAGCACCTTTTCCCAGGCATTCTTGCAAAACATATTGCTCTTTTAGAATATGAATAGCTTTTTTAGAACAAGGAATATCCATCCTTTCAGGAATGGAAGTCATATCTTGCATATTTCATGCCTTTCTTTAGCAGGTGAGTTACCCCTGACTATTATGTTTTGCCCCTTTAGGACTAAGATTGGTATAGAATTTAAAGTGCATTTAGCACTAAAGGTGGGAGAATACTATATAATAGCATCTGCTTGGGTTTTCGGTAAAGACAAAATTAAAAAAATCTTACATTTTACATCGTTTCTTTATACAAAATTTGAATATAGCAGATGATTATGGTATGTTATTTGCAAAGATAAAAGCTATGGCTTTGATAAGAAAAAATCAGATATGGGAGACGTTGGTATGAAAATGACTTTGGTCTTTTTGTTTTTTCTGATTTCCTGCCTTTTGGCACAAGAGGATAGAATAGAACAATTTTGGGGAGAATATGAACGCTTTGTTGACTTGCAAGCAGAAAGAAAAGAATGGATAGAGAAAAATCAGGATATTCTTGCTCAGGCTATGATTTTAGGATACGAAAAGCAAGAGATGCTTTCGCTCCTGATCCAGGACTACAAAATCTTTTTTCCCCAGGCAAAGCAATGGCTTGTAGACCAGCTTGTATTTTTTTCTTTTTCTTTCTATGATGAGAAGAAAGAAGAGATTGCCTGGGAATGTTTAAGAAGAACCTTCTTGATTAGCATAGAAATTTCTGGTGTAGAGGATACAATAACTTTGGTGACAAGGTTGGGAAAATTTTTGCAGGGTAGAAGGCATATAAACAAAGCCAGGGCTTTGTTCGAATATGCAGTATCTCTCGCTGAAGAAAAAAAGGATGGATACCTTATAGGATTGGCGTACTATAGCTTAGGATTGTTGGAAAAAGAAGCAAGCCATTTGATTCTCGCAGAAACGTATTTTTCTAAAAGCCTGAAGATGGCAAGAGATACCATGAAGGATGACACGCTGTTTATCTTTCATTGTATCTCTTGCCTTGGGGCGACGCTCCTAAAGATGGGAAAGACAAAAGAAGCCCAGTTGCATCTGGAGGAAGCTTTGAAGCTTCAGCAAAAATATTTTCCCGAAGGACTGGAAGAAATAGAATTGTTTTTTCATGATCTTGGTTTTCTATACCAAAATATAGGAGAATACCGTAAGTCGGCAGAGTATTACCAAAAGGCACTGAGCATCTTAGAAAAACAGGAAGGAAAAGAAAGCATGAGCGTTGCCATGGTGAAACGCCATCTTGGCACTTTGTTCATAAAACAGAAAAAATTGGCGGATGCCCTAAAATGGATAGAAGAAGCTCTAAATATCCAGAGGGAAAAGGATGCTGTAGACTCTCCCGAAATGGCTGAAACTTTGCAAGTGCTAGGAACTGTGTATAGTGGCTTGGAGGAAACAGCAAAAGCCAGAGAGTCCTTTTTAAAGGCATGGGAAATTTTCCAAAAGAATGGGGCAGAAGATACTGTGCTTATCGCTCGGCTGAAATCCGATATGGCAGATGTGTTGCAGCAAGAAGAAAAAATGGAAGAAGCCCAAAAGATGTATGAAGAAGTCCTTTGCGTTTATAAAGAAAAATTAGGAAAAGATCATGTTTCTGTATGGGAAGTAGTTCATCGGCTATCCATGGTGGATATGGCATTAGGGAACTATACAAGAGGACTGGGCAGGGCAAAGGAAGCTCTGGGAGGATTCCAAAGGATATATGGAGCAGAGCATGAGTCAATCGCTGGTGTATGCAATCTGCTTTCTCTTCTTTATCAAAACCTGGGAGATTGGGAAAATGCCTATACATATAGCCTTCGAGCCGTCGCCCTTTGTGAAAAGCTTTTGGGGAGAAAGCATCCTGATACTGCTACCTCTATGAATTCCCATGCTATTTTGCTTTTAAGAATGGGAAATGCAGACAATGCCGTGAATTTTTTAAAAGAAGCACAAGAAATTTTCGGTATTTATGGATATCAGAATACCTCACTTATGGCTACAATCTTGCACAATATTGGCCGTCTTTTAGAGAAAAGCGGAAAAGAAGAATTGGCTTTAGAGTATTTCAGAAAATCTTTAGATATCGAAGGTAAAAAAGAGCCAAAAAGGTGGATGGAGATAGCGACTTGCCTGAATAGCATTGCCTGCCTTTTGCGTTACAAACAACCAGAGGAAGCAAAAAAAAATTTATATCAGGCCAGGAATATTTTAGAAAAAAATTCTATCCAAAAGCACCCTGTTTCAGGCCAAATTTTTTATAATCTCGCTATACTTTTAAAAGATTCTCAAGAATACGAAGAGGCTTATAAGATATACGAGAAAGCCCTTGAGATTTTTAGCATGTTTTCTCATAAAAATTTTTATCTAAAAGCTTGCTGTTTAAAGGATATGGCTGATATATGCCAGAAAAAGGGAAATCGAGAAAAAGCCTTGCTTCTTTTCCAAGAAGCTTTAGAAAATATGGCAAAAACTCTTCTTTATCTAAAGAATCTTCCTGAAACAGAGCAGCAAACCTATATCTATTTGTATATCACACCGTTTTTGAATGTAGGAATTTCGCTTTTGCAGGATTCTCCTCAAGACTATGAAAAAATCTACAATATGATTCTGGCATACCATGGCTATACCTTACGTACTTTATGGATGCGTAACAAAAGCAAGAATAATCCATTAGCATTAGATGTATGGACAAGATACCAAAACAAGGCAAGACAGTACGCCATGCAATATTTCGAAGAACAAAACAGCCAAAGAACGGAAAGACTTGATGAACAGATGAGAAAATGCGAAAGTGAATGGATTGAGAAAACAAAGGAATCAACTTTTGTAATGCCTTTAAATTTCAAGGAATTACAAAAAAAATTGCTTCCCAAAGAGGCATTGGTGCATTTTTTTTCCTATTATAATACCAACCAGAAAGAAGACAGAATTGTCGTTTTTGTTATTTTCAGGGATAAGCCACTAGTATGCTTAGAAATAGGATCGGAGGAAAAAATCCAGAAAGCCTGCTCAGAATTTTACAATCTCTTTGAATCCAGGGGAGAAATTAAACGCCGCCATTATTTTTCTAGCAATGCAGCGAGAAATCTATATGAAATGGTATGGAAAAAGATCTCGCTTTATGTGGAAGGGAACAAGCGGATATATCTTGTTCCCGATTCTTTTATAGGTATGATTCCCTGGGAAGCTTTGCCTGATTTTTCCAGCAAAAAAGAGCGATATTGTGTTGAAAAATACCAATTTTGCTATCTGAATTCTGCGTATGAATTGCTCTTTGAGGAAAAGATTGCATCAGGGAAGGGATTTCTAGGAATAGGCGCAGTAGACTATGGAACATGCTCCCCAGAAAAAAATCTTTATGGTGAACTTGCCTATACAGGAAGAGAAATCCAAGAGATAGAGTCAATATATAAAAAGGCATATCCTGGAGAAAAGCATATTAGTCTTATGGAAAAGGATGCTTCTAAAAAAAATCTAATCCTGTCTTTGCCAGGGAAAAAATACATCCATATCGCCAGCCACGGTTTCTTTTGGGAAAAGAACAAGCCAGAAAGCTCGATCCTGAGATATAAAAATCGTTTATTGGTATCAGGCATTGCGCTTAAGGATGCAAATCTGTCTTTAGAATCGGGAATTTTAACGGCCTACGATCTTTCCTTGCTGAATTTACAAGGCATAGAGCTTATGGTTTTATCTTGCTGTACAACAGGCACTGGTCTTTGGATAAAAGGACATGGAATAGCAGGTCTTAGAACTGCATCCCTTTGTGCTGGAGTTCGTTCTCTTATGGTCAGTTTATGGGATGTTCAAGATCAGGAAACACAAAAGTTTATGCAAAAATTTTATCAAAATCTTTGGATGGAAAAGACAGGTAAACTGGATTCTCTTCATAAAACAAAATTAGAGTGGATTCAGAAAGAAAAGGAAGAAAAAATATGGAAAGGCAATGTATGGGCTTCTTTTATCTTACTTGGCAAGCCCTAAGACAAGGGAATGTCTTTTGGCTTTTTTTCTGCTCGACTCTTGTTTTAGCAGAGACAAGGGTAGAAATTCGTCTTTTGCTATGGAATCCGCAGGTTTCTGTGATGAGAGAAAGAGAAAAGCTTTCGCTTTCTAGCAAAGAAGCTGTATTCCTTAGACCAGGAGACAAAATTACCACAGGAAAAAATGGTTATGCCGTTCTTGGCTATATTATAAGAGAAGAGACGCAAGTCCTTTATTTTTCAAAAGTCTTGAAGGAGAAAGAAACGTACCAGATTGAGCATCATTTTATGACATCATCAAAAGATTCTATGCCAAAGCCCCTTTCTCATGAAAAATATAATGAATGGGAAGAGTATTCCAGGCAATATCGTTTTATTTCTTTTGCTGGTATTGAGCCTGGAATAGAAATGAGGAGCAAGTCTGAATCTTTCTATTGTCTTTCACCTCAAGGCAACATTGCAAAGAAAAAGCCTGTTTTCTATGCAATGGGGGCTTTGGAAGAATATCGCTTTTCTCTGGAGCTTGTGGATATTTTAGAAGGGAAATCCTTTTCTCTTGTACTCCTCAAAGAAGAACAGGGACAAATGGGGGAAGAAAAAGTTTCTATCCATTCTTTTGTTTTACCTGAAAGGAAAACACTAGAGTACGACAGGTCTTATCTTGTTCGCTTCTATGTTCATCAAAAGGACGATAGAAAAAACTCCCTTTGCTTTCGTTTTACGACTCTTCCTGAATCTCTAGCAAAATTATTCTTAAAAGAAAGAGATATCCTGATTTCTAAAACCCAAAACAAAGAGGAATGGTTTGCGCATTGTCAGAAATGGCAGCAAGAATGGGAAGAGGAAATCTATGATGCTTCAGGGGAAAGCCAGATGATGCTACATGAACTGTGGATAGAATTGTTAAAGAAAAAAATCCCTGAATAAAAGGAAAAGCTATGCCTTATCTAATGATAGAAAATACGAAATATTTTTTATACAAACGTACGTTAGTGGGACGTTCTCCAGGATGCGATCTGGTTTTACCAGAAGAAAGTAAAAAAAAGGGTGTTTCCAGAGAGCATATCGAAATTTTTCCTGATGAAAAGAATCGCTGGCATGTACAGGTTCTTACCAACCAGGAAGGCACAACATACCTTGTGAATGCGCAAGGCAAGCAAGCTTTGAAGCATGCAGATTGCCTTATACTTCAAGATAGTGATGATCTTTATCTTGGCATGTTTCCCCTGACTTTCAGAGAACAAGAAGAAAGGATCAACGCTTGCGAGCCAACAGAAATTCCCGCTGCCCATTTGATCGAAGCTTTCGTCGAAAAGATTCAGGATATATGGGCTTATAAAGAAAGAATCACTTCTTTTTGCTATAGCAATCCTCAAGAAATGGCTAAAAAACTTCAAGAAATTTTAGAGAAAAGTATATCCGAACCTTTGGAAATCTTTATCAAAAAGGATCGTACCAAGGCAAAAATTGCCTATTCCCTGGAAACTGTGATCTGGGGAGCGAGGGTCGAAATCATTAAACAAAACAGAAAAAACTTTCAGCCTGGGCAAAGGCTTTTTTTGGAAACGATTCTCGAATGCCTTCGCCCACTTGTAGACTGCGTACCTGATATGATTGGGGAATCTATGGCTATACAGGAAATCAAAAAAATCATCCGTCAGGCAGCGGTAAGCCCTCTTTGTATCATGATTACAGGAGAAACAGGAACAGGAAAAGAGCTGATTGCCAGGGCTATCCACAACAATAGCAAAAGAAGCATGGAGCCTTTCTATGCTTTTAACTGTGCTTGTTTCAATGAATCTTTAGCAGGAAGTGAACTGTTTGGACATGCTAAGGGTGCCTTTACAGGAGCAGACCAGCCCAAAGAGGGGCTTTTCGAGGCAGCAGACGGAGGGACTTTATTTCTGGATGAAATTGGCGATATGCCTTTTGCCATACAGGCCAAAATGCTGAGGGTTTTAGACAACCAGGAAATCATAAGAATAGGAGAAAATGTCCCTCGTTCTATTGATGTACGTGTAGTATCCGCTACAAACAAAGACCTTAGAACACTGGTACAGCATGGCAAATTCAGAGAAGATCTGTACTATCGTATCAAAGGAATAGAAATCACCGCGCCCCCTTTGCGAGAAAGAAAAGAAGACATCCCTCTTTTAGCACAACGTTTCTTGCAGCAAGAAGCCAGAAACCAGGAGAAAAGCATCTCTTTTGCTCCTGATGCTTTAGCAATGCTAGAACAATATCCATGGCCTGGCAATGTAAGAGAACTTAAGCATACAATTGCTGCCCTTGTGGCGCAGTGTCAGGAAAAAGAGATAACGAATACAAACTTGGAAAAATTTTTAGGAATACAGCAGCCATCCGTAAAACAAACTTCTTCATCCTGTCATAGCAAAGAGAATGTTTCTGAAGAAGATTTTCCCTCTTTGGATATTTCCACAAATCTGGAAAAATACTATCAGTCCCTGGAGACTTTTTTTCAAAAGCAAAAAACGCTTACAAGGTCTGAATGTACTGTTCCATTTGGTTTCAAAGTAACTCGATGGCAAATCAAAAAACTGCTTTACTGGAACTGGCTCAGAAAATCCACTAAAGAAGGCTACTATCATAGAGGAGAAGAGTTAGGAAAATACTATTGCCTGGGCCTGCAATGTAAAATATGCCTGAAAACCAACCAAGTCAATAATTTCGATATTCCATTAGAAGTCTTATCGGAAAATCCTATGACAATAGAAGATATCTATGCAATCCCTTTTCAATGCCATACTTGTAAGAAAAAAACTATGTATACTAAAACCTGCCAGGAAAAACAATTTTGATTCTTTGCGTATGGCAACTAACCAGGGGCAATGCCCCTGGCTATTATATTCCGAGCCTTTGGGACTAAGATTTTTTTTCTGGACAAAGCCGAGGAAGATGTTTATAATTGCCTTTGTCCCATAAAAAAAGCATGTTTCCCAAAAGAAAACATGCCCAATTTCAAATATAAGCCATTGTATACAGCAAAGACAAAGCAAAATCAAGGAGAAAATAGAATTTGTGATTTTTTTTATTTTATCATTTCTTTCCAACTACAGAATAAAGGAGTACATTATGTCAGAAAAAAAAGCGATTTATTATGGTCAGGTCGAATTGATTCCTGGTATCATCTGCGATGGGTATGTGTTGGACGACCCCGATTCAACTACAGTACTAAGCGAAAGAGGGGCTAGTGATCTTCTTGGAATGAACCAAATGGCTCTGAACCGCGTGAAGACTAACTGGCCTACAAAAACGCTGGAACCCTTTATTGACAAGGGATTGATCGTGAAGACTGACTTGATTGAAGTCACAGCTAGCAATAGTCCTCATCAGGGAAGAAAAATCGTAGTTTACAATACTGCTATGATTGAAAATATTATTAGAGGATATGCCTTAGCACTAGCATCTCATTCTTTAAAAGAAAATCAAAAACACATTGGAGATCGTTGTGTTTTTCTTTTGAGTGCTTTAGTCCGTACAGCCCTGGATGCAGCGATAAAAGAAGCATGTGGAATTAAGCCAGAAATCCAAAAGACAGCGCAGAAGAACTATGTGGATGCAGTGGCTGCGGTGCAGGAATGGGGATTTCGATGCTCTGTGAAGAATAATATTGCTACGAAACAAGACATCCTGGAGTTCCTGAAGGTTTCGGAACATAGCCTGAACAACTTCCTGCGAAAGCATGCCAAGACCATAGAGCCAATCCCCCTGAGCCAGGAGATAATCCAGGGATTGGGCATCAAAGCAACACGAATGAATGGCTATAGCCTGGAAAATGCGGTGAAGATCATTCTGGGAATGGATACGGAAATGGGAATCCAGATAAAACGAACCCTGTTGGGAGACGCAGCACTCTTGTTCAGCAACTCTAGCAAAGACGAAATCCAATGGAAAGAAATCTTTGACAAGGTTTTTGAAGGATTAGGCCTGCATCACAACTACAAAATAGGCCGTTACAGAGTAGATTTCTTCATCGAAGCTTTGAACCTATGTCTGGAATGCAATGGTTATTCCCATGTATGCTATGACCCAGAATACGAGACGACAAGAGAGAAATACATAGCCGAACGCTATGCACTAGTTCGTTTCCATCATCAAATTGCCTGGCAAACCTTGATGAACGGCATACTCAAAGCCCAGCCAGGCATAATCATCAGGCTTGATGCTCCCTTGCCCCATAAATTGTAAAGATAATATTCTATGGGAGAAAGTTTGACAGCAAAACCATTCTGAGATAGAATAGCAAACACGGAGAAAAGAAAACGAGTATAAAAAACTAAAGAGAAGGGTTTTTACTGAAAGGAGAAATACCCATGAAAGATGTAGTGCCATTACGATATGGAACGGCATTTAAGAAGGCGTTTGGCAGGCCAAATGTCTTCAATCGTTTTGTAAAGGATGTAACAGGAATTCCGATTGAAGTAGAAGAGGTGTTTCAGGAATACGAATACAAAGAACCGTTTGGCAGCATCAATGTAAAATACGATCTGTTTGCCGAAGACATTAAGCACCGTACCATTATAGAAATACAGCATATCAAGGAATCGGACTTCTGGGATCGTTTCTTATATTATCATCTTCTGGCAATAGCAGAGCAGGTAAGAAGCTCCTCGAATTACAGAATTACCAAAGAGGTTTACACCATCGTGGTACTGACAACCATTCCCAAGAACAAAAGCATTGATTTTAGCATGGCAGTGAGTTATGCTGACCCTATCATCAAGGACATGGACAGAGAGGGGGAAATCGTCACGGGCTATGGTCATAAGATCATCTTCCTTAACCCCAAGCTTGTGAGCGAGAAGACACCAGCGAACATTCGTCCCTGGCTGGAATTAATCCAGGATAGCCTGGATCGTAAGGTAGATGAAAAGAATTACCTGGATTCTATTTTTCAGGACATTATCCAGGCTATTCAAAGTAATAATCTCTCGCCTGATGAGTCAGCACGAATTAAAGATGATGCTGCCTGGGAAGAAACCAAACTAGATGCAAGAGAGGAAGGCATCAAAGAAGGCTTCGAGGATGGTAAAATCCAAGGTAAGCTTGAAGGAAAGCTAGAAGGAATTCAAGCGATTCTGGATATAAAGTTTGACAGTGCAGGGCTTGACTGTATGAAACAAATTGCGAGTATCCAGGATTTGGAAAAATTGCAGCAGGTTTTTCTTCTTGTGAAAAGTAGCCAAACCCTGGAGTCGTTTCAACAAGGCTTGAAAGAATATTGTTAAAAACGCAAAACAAGGCAAAAGAATCCCTTGAGAAGAAACTTTTGCCTCATTTTTTTATTTCCTGCTTCGGACGGCAAGTCCCAAAAGTCCGGCAAGAAGCAAAACTATAGTAGCAGGCTCAGGAACGGGCGGTAAATCAGGGCTTAGTAAAAAGGCACGAGTCTGGCCATTGTAGTAACCATATCCCACAATCTGTCCTGAATCGTTAATATCTGTAGCGTTTTCTAGTACCCATCCTGAATTTTCTGGCAGGAAACTATTGATGTCAACCATAGTGTTGTCTTGCCATAGAAACGCTCTAGAACCATTAGAACTATTAGACTCTCCAACGACCTGCCCACTGTTGTTGATTCCATAAGCACAGCTATTTCCACCGCTAAGAGTCCCCAGGTCGGTCATTAGCAACGGAAGAAAAAAAAGATTCTTGGACAGAAAAGCAGGCAGTAGGGAGAGAGGCTTTTGAATAAGTTTTTTCTTTGGACAAAGCAAAACTTTATGCTATAATTGCCTTTGTCCCATAAAAAAAAGCATGTTTCCCAAAAGAAAACATGCGCAATTTATTACGGTAAATCATTTTATATCAAATAGAAATAAAAATCAAGTGAAAAATAAAATTTGTGTGTTTTTACCTGTGTATTTTGTCGAAACCTGAATCGAAAGGAGTTTTTTATGCAAGAAAAAAAAACGATTTACTATGGCCAGGTGGAATTGATTCCTGGTATCGTTTGCGATGGTTATGTGCTGGATGATGAGCGAAATTGAAAGGTTATGAGCGAGAATGCAACTGCTTTACTACTTGATATGGATCATAGTACATTAAAAAGCATTGTGGGAAACTGGCCTCCTAAAACTCTGGAGTCTTTCTCATGTAAAGGATTGAGCATTGTGGGAAACTTTGCAAAAGTAATAGCATCGAATAGTCCTTACAAGGGAAGAGACATTGTCGTATATCAAACTGCCAATATAGAAACTTTAATTCGATCTTATGCTCTGGCTTTTGCGCATGACAGGCTGAGAAAAAATCAGAAGCATATTGGAAAGAGATGCGTAATTTTACAATCATCCCTTGTTCGTACAGCCCTGGATGCAGCGATAAAAGAAGCATGTGGAATCAAGCCAGAAATCCAGAAGACAGCGCAAAAGAACTATGTTGATGCAGTGGCTGCTGTGCAGGAATGGGGATTTCGATGCTCTGTGAAGAATAATATTGCTACGAAGCAAGACATCCTGGAATTCCTGAAGGTTTCGGAAAATAGCCTGAACAACTTCCTGCGAAAGCATGCCAAGTCCCTTGCCCCATAAATTGTAAAGATAATATTCTATGGGAGAAAGTTTGACAGCAAAACCATTCTGAGATAGAATAGCAAACACGGAGAAAAGAAAACGAGTATAAAAAACTAAAGAGAAGGGTTTTTACTGAAAGGAGAAATACCCATGAAAGATGTAGTGCCATTACGATATGGAACGGCATTTAAGAAGGCGTTTGGCAGGCCAAATGTCTTCAATCGTTTTGTAAAGGATGTAACAGGAATTCCGATTGAAGTAGAAGAGGTGTTTCAGGAATACGAATACAAAGAACCGTTTGGCAGCATCAATGTAAAATACGATCTGTTTGCCGAAGACATTAAGCACCGTACCATTATAGAAATACAGCATATCAAGGAATCGGACTTCTGGGATCGTTTCTTATATTATCATCTTCTGGCAATAGCAGAGCAGGTAAGAAGCTCCTCGAATTACAGAATTACCAAAGAGGTTTACACCATCGTGGTACTGACAACCATTCCCAAGAACAAAAGCATTGATTTTAGCATGGCAGTGAGTTATGCTGACCCTATCATCAAGGACATGGACAGAGAGGGGGAAATCGTCACGGGCTATGGTCATAAGATCATCTTCCTTAACCCCAAGCTTGTGAGCGAGAAGACACCAGCGAACATTCGTCCCTGGCTGGAATTAATCCAGGATAGCCTGGATCGTAAGGTAGATGAAAAGAGTTACCTGGATTCTATTTTCCAGGACATTATCCAGGCTATTCAAAGCAATAACCTCTCGCCTGATGAGGCAGCCCGAATCAAAGATGATGCTGCCTGGGAAGAAACCAAACTAGATGCAAGAGCGGAAGGCTTCAAAGAAGGCGAGATTAGAGGCGAAATCAGAGGCGAGATTAGAGCTAAGATAGAAGGCATTCAAGCGATCCTGGATATAAAGTTTGGCAGTGCAGGGCTTGCCTGTATGGAACGAATTGCGAGTATCCAGGATTTGGAAAAATTGCAACAGGTTTTTCTTCTTGCGAAAAGTAGCCAAGCTCTGGAGTCGTTTCAACAAGGCTTGAAAGAATATTGTTAGGAACGCAAAACAAGGCAAAAGAATCCCTTGAGAAGAAACTTTTGCCTCATTTTTTTTATTTCCTGCTTCGAATGGCAAGCCCCAAAAAACCGGCTAAAGGCGAAACTATAGTAGCAGGCTCAGGGACAGGAGGTAAACCAGGGCTTAGCAAAAAGGCACGAGTCTGGCCATTGTAGGTACCATATCCTACAATCTGTCCTGAGTCGTTAATATCTCTAACCTCGGATAGTACCCATCCTGCCCACTGTCGTTGATTCCATAAGCTTGACTCTGATTTCCGCCGCTAAGAATTCCAAGGTAGGTCATCACGTTGTTTTCCCATAGCCATGATACAGAACCGCTCTTCTAAATCTATATAAATCTATATAAAAATAGATAAATCTATATAGGCTGGATTCAAGGATACCATCCTCTATTTTAATTTAAGATTGTAGCCGCAGGGTTGCGCCTGAAAAGTCATGTCTACTCAAAAGTCTAACGCCAGCGCAATCCCTGCGTCTTTGGGCAATACCCTTTAACTGGGTCACTTAAAAAGGTTCGATTCTGTTAGTCTCTATTGG
>CALKWO010000046.1 GCA_938003875.1 uncultured bacterium | reverse complement strand
ATAGAAGTAATACTTACTCTTTACATAGTTTAAAAAAAACATGCATTTTGGTAACACATTATACTATAATAGGCTATCGTTCCCGTTCCCGTTCCCGTTCCCGATTTCAAGAGAGGAAGTAAAAATGAACACTTTCGAGCATGAACGTTTAGACTCATATCAAGTTGCCATTAAATTTGTAGCATTGGGAAACACTGTTGTTGAAACGTTACCTCACTGATTCGGGAACGGGAACGGGAACGGCTTTTGTTACCACGCTTCATCCATAATTCCGAAAACTTCAATTTTTAAGTGCGGAATGTAGGTTCCTTGTAAATTATTTGTGTTTATCTGTGTCTATCTGTGGTTCGTTCCCCTAACCATTAAATACGCCCTGGGCATTTATGCCCAGGAAATATGGGATTGGTTCATATAAAGATTCAGACGTTTTGTTTTTCTGGAGATGAAAATGGAATTTTCTGATTTGATTGTTTACAATATCGGGGAACTTGTTACAATGGAGGGGCCAGATCGCCCTAGAACAGGGAAAGAGATGCTGGAAATCGGGGCTGTGAAAAACGCAGCTATCCTGATCGAAAAAGGAAAGATCGTTGCTATTTCTAATGATCCAAAGACAATATCTCATTGGAATGCAAAAGAAAAAATAGATGCTATGAAGTCCCTGGTAACTCCTGGCTTTGTAGATCCTCACACTCACCCTGTTTTTGCTGCTTCCAGAGAAAAAGAATTCTGTATGAGAATTCGGGGTGCTACCTATGAAGAAATTGCAAAGCAAGGAGGAGGAATTAGAAATAGCGCAAGAAAATTGAGAGAAACACCCAAAGAAAGACTAAAAGAGCTTACTAAAAAACGTCTCGACCGTTTTTTGGCTTTAGGAACAACGACCATTGAAGCTAAAAGCGGATATGGCCTTTCCTATGAATCGGAAATAGAATCTTTGGAAATTCTTGCAGAAATCGCACGGGAGCATGCGCTGGATATTGTCCCTACATTTATGGGCGCACATGAAATTCCTGATGAATATAGAAACGACAGAGAGGCTTATATACAGCTTGTTATAGACAAGATGATTCCTGAAGTTGCTAAAAGAAAGCTGGCAAAATACTGTGATGTATTTTGTGAATCCCATGTTTTCAACCTGGAAGAAACAAGGCGCATTTTAGATGCTGCTAAGAACTATGGACTTCTGGCAAAGCTTCATGCAGATGAATTGTCCCCTATGGGGGGTGCAGAGCTAGCGGCTTCTCTGAAGGCGATATCGGCAGAGCATCTTGTTGCTATTTCCGAACAGGGAATTTTAGATTTGGCCAAAGAAAAAGTGATTGCTGTTCTTCTTCCTGCAACTACCTTTTTTCTTGGCTCCAATCGTTTTGCTCCTGCTAGAAAAATGATTTCTTCAGGAGTAGCTGTGGCTTTGTCTACGGACTTTAACCCTGGCTCTTCTATGACACAGTCTATGCCTATAGTTTTGACAATAGCAGGATTATATTTGCGTATGCTTCCAGAAGAGGCCCTTACCGCTACTACAATCAATGCAGCCTGTGCTATTGGAAAAGAGAAAGAAACAGGCAGCATCGTTCCAGGAAAACAGGCTGATTTACTGATCTGGGAGGCAGACAACTATGAATATCTACCATATCATTTTGGAGACAATCTATTGAGGACTGTAATCAAACGTGGAAAAATTGTTCATCAAAGATAACAGGAGTAAATATATGGAAAATGAAGAGAAAAAAGGAAGTGGTTCTTTATCTAATGAAAAAAAAATTGAGCTTGCAAAATATTCCTTAAGTCATCTTTCCGAGCTGGTTAAATTTGCAGACCATAAGGCCTTAGTTCTTCTTGGTATTTTAGGATTTCTTGCAGGACACCTTCTAACAAAGCTTTTTGCTTTGAAAAAAGTAGACTATTCCAATGCAGGGATTGCTCTTTGCCTTCTGGCAGCCGTCAGTTGCATCATTGCCCTTGGTTTTGCCATCAAAGTAGTTTACCCCAGACTCAAATATAAAAATGTTCAAAAAAGTAAGGGTTTTGTGTATTGGGCAGAAATTTTAGAGAATCCTACACCAGAAAGCTTTCGCAACAATTTTTTGAATTTGACGGAAGAGGAAGTGCTGGAAAATTTCAGCAATGAATTATATCATGTTGCAGACATCAACAAAAAAAAGTACCATGCTTTACAGAAAAGTTTTATGATGGCTGTCGTAAGTGCTATTTTTATGATTCTTTTTTTTATCTTCAACTAAAATTCCGTGGGAATAATAAATTCTATGAATAGTATAGCCAAACTAATAGTAACCATAGAAAATCAAAATAGAGAGTATCTGATCACAGAAAAACAGGTGACAATAGGACGATCAGAGCAAAATCTTATCATGATTAACCATCCTACAGTCTCTCGTGTCCATGCCCAAATCAGTCTCAGGCAAGATAAATTTTATCTGGAAGATATGAGCCGCTTCAAGAGAACATATCTCAATGGAGAAAGCATTGGGCAGCCTGTGGAATTGAAAGACCAGGATAGAATCAAATTAGGTTCTGTGAATGCAAGATTTATCATAGAAAATATGCTTGAACCTGGTTTGCTTTTCTATGAAAAAAAACACCAGGCAGAAGAACGCAAACAAAATCCGATACCAACAGAGCAGTTGCATAGGGTAACGGAGGTTATGGAGTTACAAAAGCGTCCTGATAGCAATCGTCCAGAGCTACGAGTTCCCCAAGAAATCAAGCAGACACCTGTATATAATATCCAGGCATCCCTGGCAGAAGATCTCCCCGCTAATGAAGAAGCGGATTTTTATCCTGATCTGGATAATGAAGATTTTGTAGAAGAAAAACCCCAGACAGCCAAAATCAGCGAAGCTTTTTTCCCTAAAAATATAGAAGAGAAAGGGCAAACTGTTAAAATGGCGGATGGCGTATTTCCTAAAATGGATGAAGAAAACTATGAGTTACAGGAAATTCAGGATGAACAGGATCCTAATACAACAGGAATTCTGGCAGAAGAAGTTTTAAGCGATTCTGATTCTCATGAAAGCACTGGGATTCTGGCTCAGGAGATACAAGAAGAAATTCCTCAGTCTTTAGGGGATGAAGAGGAAATGGTACTCTCTGCAGATCCTGCTACACCCAGTTCTGTTTTAGAGCAAGAAGAAAAAGATGCTCTGCTAGCTCAAGCTCAAAGCTACAGACAGGAAACAGAGCAAAATCTACAGAGTTTGCAAGATGTTTTGACAAAAGAGGCCCAGAGTAAAAAGGCAACCAAGCCTAAGCCAGAAGAAGAGCATTCTGATGTAGCTTTCTCTGATTGGGAAAGCAATAAGCTAGTTCCCGAAATTCTTTGCATTTCTTCTCAGAAAATTATCGCCTTAGAAAAAGATGTTGTTTCCATAGGAACAGAAAATACATGCGATCTTAACCTGCAAAGTCCTTACTGGGAAAAAATAGAAATGGTCGTAATTCGCAATGAAGCAGATGGCAAATATTTTCTCAAGAAGATAGGCAAGACAGAGACTCAAATCAATGGGAAGGTTATGGATAACATATCTCCGCTGAAAGATGCCGATATGATCCAGTCTGCTGGTTATACCTTTTTCTTTTTCGATGCCAGTGCAACCAGCCCTGCCTTTCAGCGTGCTTTAAGGATAGCCTGTCAAAACTTGCCCAAAAAATCTTTTGACTCTCCTTTTCTGGAAGAAAGCAAACAATATAGTGCATTGCAGGGGAAATTGCTGTATAGTTATAAAATTTTCTGCAGAGATGATGATTATACAGCTTTTTTTGTAAAGGAAAATCCCTATGGCGTTTATATCTTTCTAGGAGAAATTCACGAAAAATATCCTAATTACAGGCTTATTCCCTGGATACAAGGAATTTTCGACTCTACAGTAGACTATCTGGAAGGGTGCGCCCAAATTCTTAAAGAAATGAACAGCCATATTCTACAGACGTGTCATTTCCTTCCCCTGAATGCTATGATTTTACGCATCAATTCTAGTGAAATTCGTTATTCCTGTGCTTCATCGCCCTGTGGACTCTATTATAAAAATAATGGCAGTCAGGAAATTTTGTTCACAAAGGGCATGCCTCTTGGTCTACAGGAGAACTATTTCAGTGAAGAAGGTACGATTCGATGGGAAACAGGCGACTCTTTATTGCTTTATAGTAATTCCTGTCTTACCAACACATTCCAGGAAAATTCTAAAAAGTTGTTAAGACAGGAAGATATAACAAAGTTTTTTTCTGAAGTAATGAAAAAGCAAGGCCGCCGTAAAGTTTTGGAGAGTTTGAGGCAAATCTTAGAAGAAAAGGTTTCTCTCTCATACCCTTTTGTTATAAGTCATTTTATGATGGGAAATATTGCTTCTAACCTTGTTTGTCCTAGCTGTGGCGATACTTACCCTCTAGGATACAAATTTTGTCCTAAAGATGGAAGTCCCCTTCAAGAGGAAAAATAAAAATGTCAGAAAATCAAGATATTCCTGAAAATCAGGAACAAGATTCTATTGCAGAGCAAGCTCCCGTAAAAAAAATCCAGAAAGAAGATTTCGAGAAATTGCCAGAAATTTCTTACGCGCAAGCAATTTCATTAATTCGCGATGGAGAGCCGATCCAGGGCAAAAAAATTCCCTTTCTGAATCTCGATAAGTCTTCTTTTGATAAAGCTATCGTCATTGAAGATTGCCAACTCCAGGGAATGCTGGCAAGAGGAACGAATCTGAAAAAGCTGGAAGTACGTAATACTCTGATTTTGGAAAGGATGAACTTCAGCACAGGAAAAGAGGAAGGAAAGACACCTACTGTTTTCCAGGATGGTCTTATCTTCCAGGATTGCATCTTTGAAGACATCCTGAGCTTGCGCAATGTTCAGATGTCAGGAGAGTTTGTTTTGGCAAGATGCTTTCTTAGCATGCCTTTATCCTTAGACCGTAGTGTCTTAGAAAAGCCTGCTATATGGGAGGGGCCTGGTTCTCTCGCTTGCTGCACCATGTACCAGAGTAAATTGCAAGGAGGCATGAGCGTAGAGAACTATACTATCCAGGGCATTGATGGAGTTTCCCTGGATTTTAATTCTGCTCGCAGCGGGGATACGATTTCTTTAAAGAATTGCAAGCTACAAGGAAATTTACAGCTCAAGAAAGCACGTTTTAGCTCACAATACAAGAATGCCTGGAATATAGAAAGTTGTGTGATGCAAAATGTAGATATGGAAGAGGCTATTATAGCAGGGGCATCACAATTTTCTCAAACCTATTTTCAGGGAAAATTTTCAGGAAGCAGCCCCAGGGAAAAGCATGGACAAAAAGCAGGAAGATCTTTGATTTTTGAAGGGGATGCTGCTTTTATAGGATGCCAGTTCTCTGATGTCTGCTCTTTCCATGATGCCCGATTTTTGAAATATGCTAATTTTAAAAATTGTACCTTTGATAAGGGGGCGGATTTCAACCAGGCTGAATTTGGAGCGGTTTGTAGCTTCTGGGAAGTAAAAGACAATGGTGGTCTTCACTTCCAAAAAGCTCATTTTGAAGGTAGAACCCAATTTGGGAGAGTGAATTTTTTCAAAAAGACTTCTTTCAATGAAGCTACTTTTCAGGCTGAAACAACGCTTTTTGATTCTACTGTTTCAGGAGATCTGTTTTTCTCCAGTGCTACCTTTACCAGCGATTTTAAAATCAAAAACCTGACCGTTGAGGGAGGGGTTAATTTACAAAAAATTTCTGTGGATGGGAATTTCAAAATAACATCCCTGGTTGTTAAAGACCGCTTCATATTGAGCGAAAGCCAGATTGTTGGTGGTTTTTTCGCGCCTGGTTTGAAAATTGGAACCTGGGGCAGTATAGCCCAAATGGTCGTAAAAGAAGAAGTAGACATGGCTGGTCTGGAAACAGGTGCTAATCTGGCTAATACTAAAGAGGCAATAGAGAAACAAGGAAACATCATTCCTGGTTCCTTTTATGCAGAAAAAGCCATTTTCCATAACAATCTCAGACTATGTGGAACTCGCATTCCTGGAAAATTTTCGCTGGAAGGAATCAACATTTATGGGGAAGCAGATCTGAGCAATATGAGCATTGGCAACGATTTACTGCTTTCCAAAAGCTATTTCCGTGGCTCTGTCCTTTTAGCGAACACACGATGCGCAGGTGTAGTGGATTCCTATAAGAGCAGATACAAAGAAGAAGTCTCCTTTAATGCGCTCCGCTGTCAAAAATTTGCTCTCAATGAAAGTTCTTTCGATGGTGGCTTTACTATGCGTGGCACCCAGGTAGATGAGACATTGGTCTTGAACAATGTAGACGTAGATGGCAAAGCAGATCTTGTGAAATGCCAGTTTGGACAGCTTTTTTTCTATCATTTTTTGGCCGACCATTTTCTGATTCGTAAAGAAGAGCTAGGAGATATGATTTCTTCGGAAAAGCAAAAAAACTATCTCCAGGCGAAAAATGAATATGGAATTTTGAAAGAAGCATTCCACAGCAGCAACCATTTTAAGGAAATGGACTGGGCTTACTATCGTTTTTGCCGATGCCATCGCAAGAATAAAAATCTTTCTTTTTCGCGTCCCCTGGATGCAATCAAGATTTTTTTTGACTGGCTATTCCTGGATAAAGGATTTGGCTATGGGACACGCCCTATGAACATTGCAGGTGTTGCTATGGGCATTATTCTTATTTTTGCAGGGCTTTTCTATCTCGATCCTACTTGTATAGTTGGAAAATCAGGGCCAATGCAGTCTATAAACATTCCTGATGCCATCTATCTAAGTCTGGTTACATTTGCATCTATGGACTATGGGGACTGCTGGCCAGCTTTTGAACACAGTTTCAAGCATCTCTTTGCTCTGGAAGGAATTCTAGGGATTTTTCTTGTCACCATGTTTGTCGCTACTGTCTCCAGAAAAATCATCAGGGCATAAAAAATTTATTTTTACACCATAGTCGAAAACGTTAGAAAGTGAGGATATATTTATGAAATTTTTACTTATTTTTTTAATTTTAAGTACTTTGCTTTGCGTATATTCTGAACCAGTACTTCTTTCTTTGAATAAGCCCGTGACAGGGGATGCCTACTATAATTCTAGCAGCGAGGTGTTTCCCTGGGACAATGTCAATGATGGAAGGTTCGATGATACAGGTAGCCCTTACGATTGGTCTTTCTGGCTGACAGCTAGTAGCCCTGGCTACGTTATCATTGATTTGCAAGATGCCTATGTGCTGGACAGGTTTGAAATTCAGAATACTCATAACAGAATACACGGCGATAGGGCTACCAAAAACTTTCGCATTTCTGTTTCTACAGACAATATTTCTTATACTACCATAATAACCAGCACATTGACAGTATACACAGGCACTATTCCTATCGTTACCTACAGTGCTGGAAATGTTATTGCCAGATATGTGAAGTTTAATGTAGACACCTATCATATGAATGGTGGTGGACTCAATGAGCTTTCTGTCTATGGAAGCACTAATGTACCAGAGCCAGGCACACTAGTGTTGTTCGGTATGTTTTTCACGTTGCTTTTTGGAAAAAGATTTCTTTTATAGATCAGGCTTTCTGAGCAGAAAAAGAACAATTCCACCTGCTATGGCAACATTCAGGGATTCTACCTGGTGTGCCATAGGAAGCCTGAGAATTTGGCTGGCGTTTTGTATTACAGGAAGCGGTAGCCCATGCGCTTCGCTTCCTAAAAAAAGGGCAAATTTTTCTGGTACATTTTCCAGAGAAGGCAAAGATCCTTCATGAGGCATGGTAATCAGGGATGCTATTTGGGCTTGAGACATAAAGCAGAGAATATCTGGTAGCTCAGCATATATAATATCGAGACGAAAGGCAGATCCCATAGAAGCCCGCAGTACTTTAGGATTATAGAGTTCTGCCGTTGTTCCTGTGCAAAGGATTTTATTCCATCCAAAAGCTTCGGCTGTTCTTAAAAGAGTTCCAACATTCCCAGGATCACTGATATCACAAAGAACCAGGAAACGATTGCCTTCAAAAAAATTAGCACTCAGTGTTGGTGTGCTATAAGAAAGACATGCCAGAACAGACTGTGGGCTACAGGTATCCGCAATTTTTTGCAAAATATCGTCTGAAGTCTGAAAAATTTCTATTTTTTGAGAAATGGCTTTTTGCAAAAGCTCCTCTCCCTTGCTATGAGAGAGAAGCCTCTGAGAAAAGACAAGAGTGTGGACAGAATATGCTGTATGGATTAAATCGTAGCATATTCTTACGCCTTCCACTAAGAATTCTTTTCTTTCCTTACGATATTTTTTTTGTCCAAGCTCACAAAGATATTTGATCTTAGATTTGCTTAAAGGACTGAACTGGTCTAAAGATAGCTTCTGTTTCATAAACTTTATTTCATACACACCGCTCTTACAGAACGAAGATCAACCAATCCCTGAAAAATTTTCAGAATACCATCCTGTTTCAATGTGGTCATATCGTCTGCTTTGGCAGCTTCCCTGATTTCATCGACTTTTCCTCTTGATTGAATCAGTGCTTTTACAGGATCGGTCGCTATCAAAAGCTCATGTATACCAAGACGACCTTTATAGCCTACACGGTTGCATCTTTCGCAACCAATGGCTTTGTAGATAGGCAATCCTTCGCTAAACTCTGGGCCTTTGCCGTAGTAATCTTTGGTACCAAACTCTTCTACGATTTCATCGTATTCTGAGCGAACCAGAGGATGCATTTTCTTACATTCTGTGCATAACCTTCTTGTCAAACGTTGAGCTAGAACCCCTAGCAAAGCATCTGCAAAGTTAAAAGGATCAAGCCCCATTTCAATCAAACGAATGATGGTTTCTGATGAACTGTTGGTATGTAGGGTACTGAGTACAAGGTGTCCAGTAAGAGATGCTTCAATACCAATTTGTGCGGTTTCATGATCACGCATTTCTCCGACCATGATGACATTCGGGTCAGCACGCAAAAAGGCGCGCATTGCCCTGGCAAATGTATAACCGATTTTAGGATGTACCTGTACCTGGCGAAGACCTTTTTGGGTAATTTCCACAGGGTCTTCTGCTGTCCAAATTTTACGCTTGGGAGTATTGATAAAGCCCATAGCAGAGTGCAAGGTCGTTGTTTTTCCAGAACCCGTTGGCCCAACAACAAGTACCAATCCATGAGGATAAGCAATGATACGCTTGAACTCTCGTAGATTTCTTTCAGAAAAGTTCAATTCATCCAGAGGCAAGGGTTTTGTCGCAGCCAGAATACGAAGCACGGCATCTTCGTTTCCACCTACAGTAGGAAGGGTAGCAAGACGCAATTCTATATTCAGTCTTTTATAAAAATTTTTGAATTTAATCTTACCATCTTGAGGCAAACGTCTTTCTGCAATGTCCAGACCCGCCATCAGTTTAAGACGAGAAAGCATAGCTCTTTTTATCTGGTTAGGGACCTTTTGATAAATGTAGCATTCACCATCCGTTCTGAACCGAATCACTGTTGCTTCTTTTCCATGGTAAGGCTCTATATGAATATCCGATGCATTGTGATGGTATGCATCAATAATGACTTTGTTGACCAGCTTAATGATACCTCTATCTACAGTATCGTCTGTCGCATCCTCATCGTCTTCACTATATCCGCCTGTTTCAAGAGATTCCCCTACGATTTCTCCAAAGTCAGTAGAAGCAGCCATTCTCAATTCTTCTTGTGCTTCTTCAGAATGTTCTTCTGTATTCTCTTCTTCTTCTTGTTCCATGATACGGCGAGTGAAGATCATATATTTTTCATCAATCGCTTTTTTTATAGCTTTTTCTGTTGATAAAACAGGGTGTACCTTACAAGAAGTGATAATTTCCAGGTTTTCTCTTTGAGAATGCTCAAAAGGATCTGCCAGGGCAATGGTGAGAATGTTGTTTATTTTAGAAACAGGAAACACCATATATTTTTTGGCTGTATTACGATCTATCAGATCTAGTAACTCTTTGGTCGGGACAACCTTTTCCAAATCAATAGGAGTAATTTCTGTATCTACTGCCAGAAGGCATAAAAGCTCCGATTCTGAAAGCAAATTCGCTTCCAGAATCAACTCGATCAAATTAGTATTTTTTTCAGGATTTTTAAGCTGTTCATCGAATTGATCCAATTGGTTGATATCAATTTTTCTACTGCGCATCAAAATTCTGCGCACTCTTCGATCATAAGCTGTACCCATACTATTGTCCTCTATTTTCGTCAAAATCTTTTTGAATGCGCCAGGGTTGAAAATCCTGGCTATAGACTATCGTTTCCTTATCCAAAGAACACCGCCGGCTAACGCTCCTAAACAAACAGAGATAATAAACACTTCCATCGGTATTTCTTCTACAACCATAACGGTAATTCCCATACATAATGCCAATGCTATGACAGCACCAAAAACAGGTGCCATCCATAGAGGAAACCGCATGGAAAAAAAGGAATGACTGGACACATGATTTTGATTATTTTTTTTATTTTTTCTTCTTTTTTTAGACATGATTTTATTCTATCTCTATGAACCACAAGCTTGAAAGATAAAAAATCGCTCACAACCCCAAACAGTTCTATGAAACTTTTATCTTTCTATCATAAACCCAAGCCTATGTCAAGATAGTTTTGGGTCATATTTGTTCTTTGGAATGTTTTCTAGCCTCTTCGGGTATCATCAATTTTTGTCTCGATTCTTTGGCGATTCTATTCACTGTGGCATCGCTGTCTTGCTCCAGGATACTTATAGCATCCATGACAATACTGTCCTGATTCCCGATTTCCCCCAAACACCAAGCCACAGATTGGCGAATCAAAGGTTTTGGATTCCCTATCAGAGCTATAAGATCAGGAATCGCCTCCTTGTATTCCTGGTTCACTTTACGCAAAATCTGTATTGCCAATTGCGACAACTGGGGCTGTGGATCATCCAGAAGTGTTATCATGTTGGACAAGGCTTTATACTTCATTTTTTTTAAGATTTCGATTGCCATAACGCTTGCATTGAAATCTTCTTGCTCTCTGATTATATCTACAAGATAGGGGATAGCAACTTTGCCTGCTTTTTGCCATGCTCTGATAACCGCTTTTTTTATCCAAAAATCTTGTTCTTGCATGAGCTTACGCAAATCATGCAAAGAATTTTCTCCTAAATATCCTAAAGCATCCGAAGCCACTTCTCTAAAGATGCCAGAGTCACTTTTGATAGCCTTCACAAGATAGGGAATAACAGGCACTCCTATTTTTACCAGTGCCTTTGTTATTTCTCTGCGCTGTTTATTATTTGCATCTTGTGCTTTTTGAAAAAGGACAACGGTGGCTTCTAGCCCTATATGGCCTAAAGCCTTTGTTGCCTTAATAGAAAGAGGCTCATCTTTGGATAGAACCCAATTTCCTAATAAAGGGATGGCATCTTTTGCCTTTTCTCCTATTTGTGCGAGCGTCTCCATACAATGTAACAATAACGATTTTTCTGTGCTGGTTTCCAGGATATTCAAAATATCGGGCAAAGCACTGTAAGCCTCTGCCTTAAAAAGAGCCAGGCCTCTCAGGGCTGCTTTTTTGATAGATTTTTCAGAATCTTTTAAAGCATAGAGAAAGGCTTCTTTTGCTTTTTCTTCTTTTCCACATATCTGGAATAAAGCATTACCAGCAGCTTTGCGAAGCGAAAGCTCTCCTTTCTTTAGAATAGCAATCACAGGATCAATAGCTTCTGGTATGAAGCAGGAAAGGCTTTCCAATGCTTGTAAAGCTTCTTTCTGAATTTCTTCTTGTTCTTGCAATGCTTTTATAAAAATCGTGGAAGACTCCAGTACCTTATTTTTCCCCAATATCTGGAAAGCTTTCTTCTTTATCTCTTTATCAGGATGATTCGCCAGTGCTATCATAAATTCCTGCGATTCTGCTAAAGGGAATTTTTCTAAAAGTTCACATCCTGACCGAAGAAGAAATGTTTTTTGGGTGCTTTTCAGTTTTTTCAAAAGATCGGGGAGTATAGATGCCCCTATTTTTTCCAAAGCCCATTGTGCAGCTTTTCTTACTCTGGAATCGTCATCCTCTAAAGCGTTTAGTAATTCCAAAGTGGCTTTTTGTGCTTTTTCTCCCATCTTACCCAATGCCCAGGCAGCCGAAGTCCTCAATCTCAATTTGGGAGAAGCAAGGGCTTCCTTCAGATAAGGAATACTGATTTCTCCTTGCATACTGAACGCAAGAGCAGCTCCTTTCGATATATCTGGATTGGAAGAAGCAAGGGATTCCATAAAAATGGGAAAAATTTCTTCTTTTTCTTCTTCTATGCAGGCTAATGCTAAAAGACTAGATTGTGCTATTTCTGCTTTAGGGTGTTGTGTGAGCTTTTTTAAAACTGGCAAGAGAGGTAGCCCTAAAACTCCTTTCATCAAAGTGATATAAGAAGGATTTTCAGGCTCTGATCCTGCAATCAATTCGCATAGAGTCTGAGCAGTCTTTGTTCCCAGAATGTCATGAAATTTTTTTGGGATGCTTTGGTATACCTTTGGGTCACAAGGCAAAAGCAGAAGCGAAATAAGAAAAATCCAGACGCGATCTTTTTTGTCTTTGGGGTGGCAATTTTCTAAAAAAAAAACCAATTTTTGGGCTTTTTTTATTTTTGCAAACAATCTTACGATTTTTAGAATCGTGGTATAGTCCCATGTTTCTAACTTATTCCGTAAGACAAGGGAAAAAGTCTTAGGGTATTTTGAAATCAGTGTTTCCAAAACAACTAAAACGCCATCATAATTTTCGTCAAGAAAAGGAAGAATTTCTTTTTCTAATTTTTCCAGCACCTTGTTCTCTTGTTTTTCTTTGTCCTTTGAAGAGAAAAGATTACTCCAAAATTCCATTCCTGTATCCTTTATTTTTGCTCTTTCAGTAAAGAGATCTTTGCTTTTTTCCTTCTCCTCTGAAGAAGGGCCTGGTAAGGATCATCTCCCAACATCGTTTCTATATTTTCTTTCGCCCTGGCTCTTTCTTTTTCTTCATCCAGAATTTCTGCGCCATCAAGCGGTTCCTGGTTATATTTAGGGAAGATAATAGCAATATCAGGGCATATACGAGCACAGGCTGGGCAGTTGTTTTTGCAGTTTTGTGGCTTTACAACCTCTACCTTGCCTTGTTGGTTTATTTCATAAACACCAAAAAGACAAAAATTCATGCACTGTTTACAATTATGGCATCTTTGATAGTCTATAGTTGGAAACCATGGTATCCATTCCCCCGTATCCTGCATTTCCTGAAAAGAAGGTGTACCAGAAGTAAGATTGATCTTTTGTAGAATATTTTCTGGCCTCTCTTTGCATAGATTCAGAACCAAGGTACTATCTTGGAGGGTACAGCCAGCCTGATAAAAAAGAGAGCGGATCGCTCTGGGATGACATGCTAAAATAAAAAAATTTTCTTGTGAGATCGAAGACAGGAAAGAATCTTTCTGTGCACAAAGTTTACATAAATCAGAGACTATAAATATCTCTGCATCAGAGAGATGCAATATTTTAAAAATTTCTTGCTCTGTTTCTTTTGGTATTTTGTTGGCATAAGAGCATCGGCAATAGAGAATTTTTTTTGTCATGGTAAATTATGGAATGAAAATGGTATGTTAAATTATTTTTGCCTATAAACAAACGAAGCCCCCAAAGGGGGCTAAAAGCTTATGACCTGAAAAATTGTAAGGCTATGCTATTAGAAGCAGCCTTTGACACAAGATACTACATCAACTCCAGCGCAAGTTGCCCAGCATACCCAATTGGTTGCACAATAGAGGCATTTGAGAGCAGCAGAACCTGCACATTTTACGATGCACCAGGTATCAACTCTTTCATCACTGCTATCTGCACTGATGGCTAAATCTTTTTCACCAAATTTGATGATAATGGTTTTTTCATAGACTTTGCCAAGAATGTTGACTTTGATATATATCTTTACGCCACCTTCGATTGGGGTAATTTCCCAATAGAATTTTTTGTTGTTGTCTGTTTCCATGTAACCAGTTACCAGCTCGCTGGCAATGAACAAGGAAGCAACATCTTTATTAGATTGAACAACGATCATTTTGGCATCTCTCTGGGAGAGCAATTCTGCACGGCCATAGAACTTCATAGCATTTTTGTGTGCAGCCTGAAGTTTTTCAAAATTGTCAGCAAAAACTACTGTGCAAACCATTACCAGGACAAATAAAAGAGCAAGTTTCTTCATCGTATTATCCCTTAAGAAAAGCCCTGTGTTAGCAGGGCTTTGTTTTATGCTAGATTCTTAATTTAAGATACTAGAAGCAGCCCATGACGCAACCAACAACATCGGCTCCAGCGCATTTTGCCCAGCATTTCCAATCAGTCATACAATCAAGACATTTGAAAGCAGCACTGCCAGCGCATTTAAGGATGCACATCCAATCATATCTGTCATCGCTTCCTTCGCCCTTAATTGCAATTTCTTTGTCTGCAAATTTGATGATGAAGGTTTTTTCATAGATTTTGCCAAGGATATTGACTTTGATATAAACTTTTACTCCACCTTCGATTGGGGTTACTTCCCAATAGAACTTCTGATCATTTCTTTCTACATAACCAGTGGAAAGTTCATTACCAAAATATACAGATGCCATTTCTTTTCCAATAGCAACGAAAACCATTTGGCCTTCGGCTACATCAGCACGGCCATAATATTTCATGGCGTTAAGGTGAGCAGCTCTCAAAGCATCAAAATTTACATCAGCATACAAAAAACTGGTAACCATCAGACATGCTACGAATAGTGCCAATTTCTTCATGATAAATCACTCCTTTTAAAAGAAAAAAAAATTAGTTTTGCCTTACGGCAAAAGAATAAATCATTGAATTATTGTAAAATATTCTGACTTCCCTTAAATTTTTATATATGCAAACTCTGTGCCTAACTCTGAAAGAATTTTATTCCCTAATAATCTAAGGGCAAAAGATCAAGATGCAATGCGTTATCTTTTCTATTCATGTTACACTTCGTAACACAATGTCACTTTTATTCTCAAAACATTCTTGATTTTTTGATTTTAACTGGCCATTTTTGTAGCAGGCAATAGCGGTGGTGATGTATCCATGATAAAGTATTGTGTCAATTTGAGCCTCTCAAAGCATCAGGAAGAGATTCTACAAATATTTTTATCTCATCGCGTACCTTGCGATAGCAGTCAAGTTTTTCTTCTTCGCTTTCTAATTTTTGGGCTAGCCTGGGAGGATCATCGAATCCAACGTGTATGATTTTAGCTTTGCTTCTGAAAACAGGGCAGGTTTCATGAGCATGACCGCATACAGTTATCACATAATCAAAAGGAATATCCATCAATTCCTTGACGTTTTTCGATGTATGGCTGGAAATATCCACACCCGCTTCTGCCATTACCTTAACAGCACTGGGGTTTAAACCATGAGTTTCTATTCCTGCGGAATATGCCTCAATCACATCGCTTTTCAGGTATCGAGCCCAGCCTTCTGCCATCTGACTACGGCAAGAATTCCCTGTGCATAGGAATAGTATTTTTAGTTTATTGGATTCATTCATATTCATCATCCTTGTCTGAAGCAATGGCTGGTTTTCAGGCATATTTTGACAAGCATCAGCATGACTGGCACTTCAATGAGGACTCCGACAACGGTAGCAAGAGCAGCACCAGAGGAAAGACCAAACAGCATTGTGGCTGTAGCGATAGCGACTTCAAAATGGTTGGATGCGCCTACCAGGGCAGAGGGAGCGGCATCCTGATAGGAAAGGTTTAATTTTTTAGCCAGCCAATAGGTAATCGCAAAAATAAGAATAGTCTGGATAAAAAGAGGGACAGCGATCCATAGAATGGTCAGCGGATTGCTCATAATGACTTCGCCTTTGAAGGAAAATAGCAGAATGAGAGTGATCAGCAAGGCTATGATAGTGATAGGTGTAAGGATGTGGAGAAATTTTTTCTGGAACCATTCTTCTCCTTTGGCTTTGATAATTCCTTTTCGAGAAAAGTATCCTGCAATCAGAGGCAAGGCTACATAAATGACAATGGATAAAAGCAGGGCTTCCCAGGGAACGGGCAATCTTCCAACACCAAGCAAGAAACCGCCTAAAACGCCATACAATACAAGCATTGTAAGAGAATTGATCGCTACCATGACCAGCGTATGTCCATCATTGCCTTTGCTCAGAAATCCCCAGACTAAAACCATGGCTGTACAGGGTGCAATACCAAGCAGAATGCAACCCGCCAGATAGCTTCGCCATAGGGGAACCTGCAACATCTTGATCCCATCTACCAATACCACTGTTCCCGCTCCATGCTGAGCACCAACGGGTAAATCCAGGCCAAAAGGCATCTTTACAATATCCAAAGCATCTGGCCCGATCATTTCTCTAAAGAGAAAACCCAGGAACAAAAGTGCTATGCCATACATGGTAAAAGGCTTAATGAGCCAGTTGACTACTAAGGTCAATGTAACAGGTTTAACGCTCTTCCCTGCACGGATAACCTCTTTAAAATCTATCTTGACCATGATGGGATACATCATGAAAAACAAGCATATAGCAATGGGGATAGAGACTACAGGTGCATTATTGACATAGATAGACAGACTATCGAGATAGGCAGCAACGCCTGGAAGATATTTGCCCAAAAAAATGCCAGCAACAATGCATAGAATCACCCAGGCAGTAAGATATTTTTCAAAAAAACCCAAAGATTTATCTGATTTTTTGCAAGTCATAGGGATTTACCTTATAATTTGACAATGTTAAATCTGGATTATTGATTAGCAAGAGCTTACGAAAGATTTAGGCATTAATTCGTTATCGTTATCTTAATCTTAATCTTAATCGTTATCAAAAAAAGATTAAGATAACGATAACGATTAAGATTAAGATAACGAATTAAATGCAATTTTCGCTATAAGTCATTGCTAGCCAATATGTGGAATTTAACATTGTCAAGATAAAAGTTATAGTTAAAAAAAATGGGATGATTTTTGGAATGTTTTTGGCTTTATGGTACGATCTTTTTTTTTAGGAAAAGCAAACATCAAATAAAAATCATCCCTAAACGAATATACTATCTCCAAAACGCAAAATAAAGTCCCATGATAATAATCAGGACAGCAGCTATTTTTTTGATAACGAGGATGGCTTTCTGGGAACGCTTGGATTCCATGAAGGTTTGCACAGCTCCCATAGACGTTCCTGCAATAATGAGAAGTACGCAATTGCCAATGCCATAAAAGAACATGAGTCCACCGCCAACCAGCTTTCCTGTAGTGGGGATGAGGGTAATGATCAGCATCAGGGCAGGCCCTGTGCAGGGCAAAGAAATCAGTCCATATAGAAAACCAAACATCAAGGCACCAAACCATCCGCTGTATTTAGGCAAGGCATCCTGGGAAACAGAAATGGGAAGACGGAAAAGTTCCAGGAAATGCAGGCCCAGAAGAATGCACACGGCAGCAACTACATAGTTCATCCAGGAAGGTCTTAAATAGGAAGATAGAGAAGCTGTCACCGTATATATAACGGCAAGTTCTAAGCAAAACCCAAAAACGAAAATCAGGGAATAACCAAAAGACTTTTTTATTGTCATATCCTTTTGTCCGCCTACAAACCCTACAATTAAAGGCACTGTAGCTAGAACACAAGGATTCAATGCAGTCAGAAGCCCCCCTAAAAAGGCTCCTATAAAAGCAGGTATACCACCTGATGAAATCAGATCGTTTAGAAATTGTTCCATAATGAGTATCTTTCTTGCATGCTATTTATTTTCTGTAGTGTTGCCAAAATCTATCCCTAATTCTTTCCATTTATTTAAAATCTCTTCTTTGGAGAAGAATCCTTCATGGCGGAAAAGCTCTTTCCCTGAAGCATCAAAGAATATCTGTGTGGGAATCAATCTTATGCCGTATTTATCGCTTTCTTTTGAATTTTTCCATACATCAATGAAAACTACTTCCATTTTTCCTTTGTATTGTTCTTTTAATTCTTCCAGAATAGGTGCCATCTTCTTGCAAGGAATACATTTATCAGCACCGAGGTCTAATAGTTTAGGAAGAGCGATTTTAGGTGCTTCCTGAGCAGGAGGTGTCTTAGGCTTGTCCGGGCTAACAGCAGCCTTTTCTTCCTGACAAGAAATCATCCATACTGCTATAAAAACAATCAAAAAGAGAGAAATTTTTTTCATGTTGACTCCTTTATTTCCAGGATAAAACTGCCCTGAGATACAATACTAAATTCTATTTCTTCAGGGTTTTCCAGGAGAATTTTTTTTTCTATAAAAAGGGAAAAATCTTCTACTATAAATTCTTCAAAAAGGCGGATATTTTCGGGTATTACCATCCGACCGGATAGCACTTCTGTAGCGTGTCATCAACCTTGCATCTGATAAAAATAGCCTATTGATAACACATTTCCATGTTTCCTGACATATTCTTTTAGCTCTGGAGAAATTTTAAGCGATTTCATAAAATTTTTCCTCGAATGGAAAAGCACAGAGATTCTCTGCGCTTTTCATATCTAGCATACAAGTTTTTCTTTTGCCTTAGATACCACTTGGTTGACACTTTCTGCATCAACCAGAGTTACTCCTTTTTTCATTCCTATGTCGGAAAGACGAAGATGTTCAAATTGATCAAAACCAGCTTGTTTGAGACAATTTTTGGCACAGTCCAGCTCGCATCCATCTATAGCAAGAATTTGGGAAGCAGCCTGTGTGTTGACCATGATGGCATTCACTCTTCCCCCGATGCCCGTAAGACAATACATTTTACCAACACCTTCTTTGGTCAATTGTCGAGCAGCCTGATCCGTAAGATGACCAAGATTGGAACCACCAGAGCAGGCAAAAATAAGCTTAGGGCCGCCAGAACATTGACAACTGCATGAATTTCCCATTTCAAATTCCTTAAAAAAAATCAGCTAAGGCTTTTTTTTAATTCTTCTACATTAGGAACTTTACCAGCGAATTTTAGCTTCCCATCCACAACAAGAGCAGGAGTAAACATTACGCCGTATTTGGCGAAATCTGCAATATTGGTAACTTTAGTCACTTCAGCATTAATTCCTAATTGCTTTACAGCTTCTTTCGTATTGGCAAGAAGCTTCTCGCATTTGGGACAACCAGGGCCAAGCACTTCTATTTTCATTTGACGCTCCTTAGAATATCATTCCAAAAACATAGCCAACAAGGGTTGACATAACTACAGCGAGAGTACAAAATACGAATGTTTTTTTCCATCCAATCACTTTCCCTATCACAAGAATACTGGGAAGGGAAAGGGCAGGACCAGCTAGAAGAAGTGCCAATGCAGGGCCTTTTCCCATACCAAGCTTCATAAGCATTTCTACAATAGGGATTTCCGTCAATGTGGCAAAATACCAGATCATCCCTACAAACGAAGAAACAAAATTGGACAGGAGACTATTGCCACCAACCAGGGTAGCTACAGACTTTTCTGGAATCAATCCGCCTACAAAGCCTGTAAGAAATACACCACCAAAAAGCAGAGGAACGATCATCTTGGCAAAATCCCATGTAGAATCCAGCCACTCTTTGATTTCCTCTCTTGAGAACCATCTCCAGAGCATTAGAAGAACTGCTACGAACATGAGTCCAGCGAGATGCCATTTCACAGAATGAACGGTCATGGTAAAGCTGGGAACTGGCTCTTTTTTTTCTACATCATTTAAAGATATCCTTTTAACTTCTGTGGATAGCTTGCCTCCTTCTTCATATTTCTGAATATCCAGATGCTGCTGTGTTTCATATTTGATTTTAGCTTCTATCCTCGCTCCATCTTTCATAGTAAGATACACATCGTTTGTGTTGAACCAATCGCTGAACACAAGAAAAAGAATCATGCAGAGAAAATAAAGTGCGGTTTGTCCCAGAGAACGAGGGCTTTGGGGCGGCTCTGGCATCTGCATCGCGGCTTCTGTTCTCTTCTGTTCATCGCGCCAGAAGAGGACTGCCATCAACAACCCTATAACAAAAGCAAAAACAATGGAACTAACGCCTCTTGCAATGCCCAAATCCATTCCCAAAACACGGGCAGAGAGGAAAATCGCCATGACATTGATGGCTGGCCCGGAATACAAGAAAGCAGAAGCAGGGCCAAGACCAGCACCCAGAGCATAGATTCCTGCAAACATGGGAAGCACACTACAGGAGCATACTGCCAGAACAACGCCTGAAACAGAAGCCACTGTGTAAGCCAGAACCCTGTTGGATTTTGGGCCCAGGTAGCGCATTACCGATGCCTGGGAAAGAAAAGTAGCTATAGCTCCAGCGATGAACATAGCAGGAACAACACAAGCCAGAGTATGATTTATGGCATACCATTGAAGAAGATAAAATGCCTCATAAATCGCTTCTCTTACTTTGGGATTGTCCAAAGGAAGAAAATACGCTACTAAAAATATGCCTGCCAACCAACCAAATTTTTTCCATTCACTCATAAGAATCCTTTCTGTATTTATGGAAATAGTCCCTACAAGCATCTACTTTCCTCATCAAGCCTGTTTACAATTTCTTTCCAGTTGGGACTATTCATTCCTACAACGCATTTTCCTTCCTGTCGAAAGGAAAGTCTTTTTCGTAATCTTGCAATGTCTTTTTGAAACATCTCTTCTGGCAAAACGCCTATAGCCTCTGTGATCAATTCATAAAAGCGTTTTTTTTCTGGTACAATGCTATAGAATATCCATCTGCCATTTTTATTTTCCTCCACGAGTCCAGCATTCTGCAAAACCTTGAGATGACGAGAGATGTTGTACTGGCTTTCATTCACAGAATCCATAATTTCGCAAACGCAAAGTGCCACCTTTGCCGTGTTGAGCAAATACATGATTCGTAAACGAGTCTTATCCGATAGAGCCTTAAAGGTATTCAAAAATTCTTTCATAAAACCTCGATTTTTATATATTCACACATACATATATGCGCATATATTATAATAATGAATTTTTGTTGTCAAGCTTTTTTACGTGCCGTTCGGTAACTTTATAACGAGTTTCATAAATTGAGAAAAAGTTTGC
>CALKWO010000045.1 GCA_938003875.1 uncultured bacterium | reverse complement strand
CCTTCCAGGTGCAAAAAATTCATACCACCACCTCTGGTGGTGGTAGTTGATTTTTTATTGGATTTTTTTTCGTTATTCCATTTTATGTACATTAGGTCTCAACCTGTTGGGACTTTCGTGGCGTGTTTTTGGAATACTTGGAAGATGGCTTGTTTTGATTAGGGCTATGGAGTGGAATAAAATTTTAAAAAAATCTCCTAAATCTATATTTTGTCAAGGGGAAATTCTTTTCATAATTTTGCTGAATTTCAGGCTTAGCTTTTCCCGAACATTAGTTAAGAAAATTTTTTAAGAAAATTTTATTGACCTTTTGAATATAACATTATATAATTCTAGCAACTAAGTTATCTATATTCAATATCTACTATATAAAATTAGGATTTTGGGCTTCTGAATTATGAAAGGGAGCTACAAATTGCAAAGACATAATAAGATTTCTAAGTGGTTGTTTTTAGTGATAATTGTGCTTTTGAGTGCTTGCCAATCTAAAAAAGAAATTTTGAAAGATAGCCTTTCCTTGCAGGAAGCAAAAGCAACATACAATAATGTTTCTGAGTTGCAAGGCTATCCTACTAAAAATTTGTTAAGAAACGATTGGCAATCCTGGAAAGATTCCTTGCAGGAAGGGCATTTTGCCTATCCAGTAGTGCCTTATTTCCCCTATTTTGCCTATAATGCATGTCTGGTTCATGCTAAAGAGATCATACTTTTGCCAGGCAGTGTGGTAACAGGTGGAAGCGAATTTCAAGATGAAATGGATGGATGGGTTACAGAAAATTCTTTGAAATATCGAGAGCTATACAATCAAATCTGGCGTGATGTCCAACATGCCAATTTTATCAATATGGACAAAGAAATCTTACAGGATTTTAGTACTGGTGTTGTTGATTGACAATCTATTTATCAAAATAATTATACAATTTTTCTTTATGGAGGAATATTAAAACATGACTACGATTACCAAAAAACAGCTGGTGGAAAAGATTTCTGTTGAAACAGACCAGACCAAAGTTAAAACCAAAGCTATCGTTCAGCTGTTTTTGGATACAATTAGAAAAGAACTAGAACATAGCAATCGCATTGAACTCAGGGATTTTGGTGTATTTGAAGTAAAACAAAGATCTTCTCGCGTTGGTAGAAATCCCAGAACTGGCGAAACAGTGAAGGTTCCTTCTCGAAAAGTAGTTACTTTTAAAGTTGGCCGTAAAATGAAACAAGATGTGGCTAGCAATAAAAAGAAATAAGTCTTAAAAGACGGATAAAAATACATTGATATTCATGTGTTTTTATCTGTTTTTGTATTGATCAAAGTGATCCTGTGCAAAATGAGTAGTGCTATGGCAATAGCATCTACTCCATTTTGCGGTTCTAGCATACTTTAGAGAAGGAACTATTTATATCTTCTTTTGAAATATGTTCAACAACACTTTGACTAAAACAGTTTTTATCTGTTTTTATAAATTTAGATATCTATGAAAAAAATTTTTTTTTTATGTTTTTTTATCATCGCTTGTAATATAAAAACAATTCACAAATGGGAAGAGCCAGTCAAGCAAGGGAAATTAAACCTGTACCTGGTTGAAGAAGTTTTAAGCTCAAACCAAATCAGGCTTAAAGATGGAAAAGTGGTCCAATATATTGGCTTACTATCTTCCCCAAAATTAGCGCAAACTTGTAAGGATGCCAATCAATGGCTTTTGCGTATAGGCAAAGTTTTTTTAGAATTTCTTGATTCAAGTCCTAATCCACAAGGAATTTATTTTGCCTACGCTTATGCTCCTACCCCAAAAGGATTATGTTTTGTAAATCAGGAATTGCTGGAATTTGGGTACTGTGAATTGGACCCAGGATTTTCTGATCCACGGTACCAGGATGAATTTATAAGGCTACAAGAAGAGGCCAAAAACAATAAAAAAGGTATATGGTCTGCTCCATAAAAGGAAAAGATTGTTTGCAAATATTTGGAAAGGTATTTAGTATATGATTTCAAAAAACATGGAATTACTATGCTTACAGGACATGATGGGAAAAGGAGATATAGACTGGATTCTAGGCGGTGAACAATCGGTCAATAATTTTAAAATGCAGGATCAGGATGGAAAATTTACGAATGCCTATAATGCTTTTTTAGAAAAAAGCTATAAACAAGCTGCGGATTCTTTTGAAAGTTTACAAAAAAAATATACACACGAAACATCAATTTATAGTGCTTTGATTTTAAGCACTCTGGCTTATGATATACAAAAAGCAGAAAAATTGATGAAAGATATGAACCCAGAAAAGCAGCCCGTATTTTTACATCTGAAAGGGCTTTTGGAAGAAAAAAAAGGAAACATAGAAGCCGCTCTGGAATACTATCATCAGGCTATTACAGAAAACGATGCTTTTTTCCCATCTCTTTTCAGGCTAGCATACTATGTAAATCTGAAGGGAGACGACGAGCTTGCCGTTAAGATATATGAAAAAGCACTGAAAAATAATATACTCTATGCGAATTATCTTATCAATCTTGGACTGTTGTATGAAGATAGTGGACAGTTTTACAGAGCTATGGAATGCTATCGCAAAATTCTTCAGAAGTTTCCTGGCCATCAGAGGGCCATTCTTTATTATAAAGACGCAGAAGCTTCTTTGAATATGTATGTAGATGAAGATAAAGCACGAGAGCAAGATAAGCAGAATCAAATTCTAGGTACGCCTATTACAGACTTCGAGTTATCGGTAAGAAGCAAGAATTGCCTGAACAAGATGAAGATCAAAACACTGGGTGATCTTATTAAAAGGACAGAATCCGAGCTTCTTTCTTATAAAAATTTTGGTGAAACTTCCCTGGCAGAAATCAAAGATATTCTAAACAAAAAAGGGCTGAAATTAGGAATGGGACGGGAAGAAGAAGAAGCTTTAAAAAAGAGAGAAAAAAAATCTGCAAAACCTGTTAAAGTTCCTGATAATAAAGAAATATTAGATATACCTATTGCTAATATAGAATTTTCTATTAGAATTAGAAAGTGCCTTATTTCTTTAGAAATAAAAACATTGGGGGATTTGATCCAAAAAAGTGAAAGAGAATTCTTAGGATGTAAAAATTTTGGAAATACTTCCCTGTTGGAGATCAAGCAAAAGTTGGAAGAATATAGTCTATCTCTTAGAGAAGAAGAGTAGCTATTCAAACAAAATGCAAGCGTGTTAAATAGGAGATTTTTTATTATGTTTATGAAATTTTTATGTATTCTTGTTCTTACCATGTTTGTTTTATTTGGTTGTGATAGTCATTCCAGCAGCACGGATAAAGGCCCCAAAAATGAGCAATTTGACTTAGGCCAGAGTATCAGCCAGGCAGTGAAGAGTTTTATCCAAGAAGAAGAAAATGCCCAGGAAAAACTTCAGGCCTACAATCAGCATGAGTCAAAAGTAGTGGATGCTATCAATTATGTTTCAGAAAACAATCCTGCTAAAAAACGAAGTAGAGAACGGGTCAGCCAGGATATTCTGAAGGCACTTTTTGCTTTGATTCGCGACAATACAATACCTCAATTAACACAGGCATTAGGTAAATTTCTGAAACAAATCGAAGAAGACCAAGAAGCACTAAAAGCAATTGCCGATTTTGGTAATACCAAAACAGGGACAGACATACAAAATGGCGTGGATATGATCCACAGGCTTCTAAACTATGAAAAGAGCGAAGATCTTTGGAAAGCTTGTGCCACTCTGATGAAAAAAAATCCTGCCTTGCTCAAAGAAATTTTTTCTCTGCTGCATCAGGTTCTTGTCCATCTTCCCAAAGACGAATCCACAGTACAATTTTTCCAATTTTTATGTCAGGAAGTCGTAGGCACTTCTCAGAATTTAGGCGGGCCTGCATGGACAGCTCGTCTTGATAAAAATGACAATCCTAAAGTCTTGGGAACAAACAATAGCCTTTTTCCTCCCTTTATAGACAGGGACAATGATGGTGTTTGTGATACCAACTCTGAAGGACATCCCATAGACAAAGATGGAAATGTATTGGAAATTCTTACTTTTAGCAAGGAAGAATACAAGGATTCAGAAGGCAATGTACTGATTCGCAGAGATAACTACAAGAGAGCGATCACACCACAAGGCGAACTTGTTTTTGAATACTATGATGCCAAAAAATCTGTTTTGGCTCTTTTGGTATTTAGTGCCTCTCAGTTGCTTCGTCTGAATCTTCCCGAAGATGCTTTAAAATTTGTAAAAGAAGCCTTAAAGCCGATGAAAGGCTATGTAGATAAATGGGGGCCATACCAGGGCTATTCCGATGAAAGCCATGCGTTCAAAACACTGATAGGAAGCCTGGAGCTTTTTAAAGACCAGAAAGTACACCATCTCCTTTTAGGCTTTGCCACCATGTTTGAACAGCAAGATTGGGAAACATTAGCACCTGCTTTTGTCAGCTTAGGCGAAATGTTCTGGCAAGAATGGAGAGACAATCCCGCCATCCAGGATCAGGCATCTTTGCAAAAATGGTTTGAGGATTTTCCTAACAATCCGCCTATGCAGATTTTCCCTATGCTCCAGTTGATGGCATCTACCCAGATCAAAGATTTGCCCTATGACAACATGGCTATTCTGTTTTTTTATTGGATATCTTCCGAATATCCTAATCTTTCAGAAAAACTATGGCCTCTAGTGCAAACTTTGAGAAAAGTAAAAGATGCTTATCCTGATGATCCTCAGCTTACAGAGAGAATCTATCAGCGTACTCTTGCCTATTTGAAGTGGGCTATCGTTCATCGTGTAGAATACCATGGTGAAGAAAAACCCATTCTTAGCATCGTATTAGGGAAATTTGTGCAAACGATTTCTGCTGATCCTGAATCTTTTGTCAAGGCTGCCCAAGAAAAATTCACAAAACTGATTCCCTCCCGATGGTTTGCACTATTGATTCAATGTCTGGAAAATTTTGTTGGCTATGAAATTTTTAAAGAAGCGATTATCCATTATACAACACCGCAGTTAGATCCTGAGCAAGATGCCTATACAGAAATCATCCGTTTTCATATAGGCATGATGGAATGCCGTCAAAGCATCATCACTAAAGTACGCTTATTCCAGCTTATGGGGAAATTTTTAGATCCAGAACTGGCTATCATGGTCAATCTGATGAATTCTTTTACCAGGCTTGTGCTGGCAGACAGAGAGCTGGTTTTCCTGCAAATCGGGCGTAATCTATTCAGTTGCTTTGATCCCTACGAACAGGCACCTGTATGCATCTTTTTCCGTGCCTATTTCGATGTTTCCAATGCAGCGATTACCCCTAAACCAGGCAAAGAATTCAAAGAAGACGATATTGCACGTATGCTCAATAGCTTTAGCACCTTCTTGCTAGATTCCCAGGGGCTTTTACAAAAGCTTTATAACGTCATTCAGAAAAAATCACGATCTTAATCAAAAGCACAGAGAAAAAAATTTATCTATTTTTTTCTCTGTGCTTTTGTGATAAAATTTTAAAATTATGATCGTTTTCAGATTCTCAATATTTTTGGAGGGTATTTTATGAAATGCCTTTTATTGCTTTGTCTTACCGTTTTTGTTGCAGCCCTCCCCGCAGAAAGCATCAATCCTGATTCAGCAGGCTGGACGCTAGTGAGAAGAGTATCCCATACTGCCAGTGCATGGCATCCAGCAACAGATAGTCTTATGGGAACGGACGTATATGGAACGTATACCTCTAACCAAACAGCAGATGCTACATTCAGTATTAACTTCAATAACGCTGTTTCTGGCTGGGACCAGATTTTGCTTATTACAGGGGATCGGCAAAAATGGATGATTATCAACAAAAGTGAGATACTTACTACATCTGCCAGTGCTTTTTATATCCAGGTACTTGCTTCTCATGAAAGTGCTACGGCTTATAATGTCCTGATATACAATCGTCCTAGTGGTGCTACCGAAGATCCGTGGCTAAGTGCTTTAGACCACCATTATGGAGGAAGGTCTGCTGGTACAGATGATGATATACATTCCATGTTATATGGTGAAAACTCTTTTGCAGAATGGGATTACTGGCTGGACAATCGTCTGGGAGCCAATGTTTTTATCCGCAACTCCGTGACTGCTGTCCCCGAAATTTCCAGCGGTATTCTTATACTTCTAGCCCTAGCGGCTTCTTTTCTTTTTCGTAAAAATTCTTTTTAGAAAGGCAGGTAGATATGAAACAAACCATACTTGTCTTGCTTTTTCTTTTCTTTTTTGTGCCTGCATTATTTGCTGCCGTTATCTTTGAGGACAACTTCAACGATGGCAATATCAATGGATGGACAGGCTATGGATATAACACAGGCAACTGGCAGGCAAGCAACAGCACACTGAAATTCAATGGAACCAACTATACTAATTACATCAATGTTTTTAGTATGGATGGGATAGTAACTCCACAAAGTTTTACGATGGAAGCGGATGTCAAAATCAGTCCTACGGACAATTCCACTTCCCATATTGGTTTTGTTTGGGGATTCCAGGATACAAGCAATTTCAATACCGCCTATCTGAGGACTCATTCAGACCATGTAACCCATTGGAGCTATCTCAATGGCCTTCAATCTGCCCAATCTTATGTTCAGGTTCCTGGTGCTGACAACAATATCTGGTATCACATGAAAATCACTGTAGACTATACCACAAGAACCATGACAACAAATTTTGCAGGCTATACCAACACCTTTACAGGTTCGGAGTTTGATACCATCAACCGAAATTCAGCAGGAAGGATGGGCGTTGTGACCTGGGGCGAAATGGGCTATTTCGATAATGTTGTCATCACGAACAATGTTGTTCCTGAGGTATCTACGTTGCTCAGTTTTGCGCTGGCAATTCTGATTTGCATTTCCCAAAAACATTTCAGATTGAAAGGCAGGTAGCCTATGAAACATAGCACAATTTTTTTCCTTTTCCTGACACTTTGTATACCGTATTTGTTTGCTGCTACCATATTTGAAGACAATTTCGACGATGGCAATATCACTGGCTGGACAGGCTATGGCTATACACCAGCAAACTGGCAGGCAAACAGCAATATGCTAAAATACAATGGATACAACTATGTTGGGTCTATTGCATTTGGTGCTATCGATAGTCTAACGACTCCAACCAATTTTACCATGGAAGCTGATTTTAGAATTACTTCGGCTGATAGCTATGGACATATTGGTTTCTTCTGGGGATTCCAGAATACCAGCAATTTCAATACCCTTTACCTCCGAACTCATTCGGATCATGTAACTCATTTTAGCCTTCTCGGTGGCTCTCAATCTTCTGAATACTATTTAAACATCCCTGGTGCAGCCAATGGCTCATGGTATCACATGAAAATCTCTGTAGACTATACGACAAGAACCATGACAACAAATTTTGGCAGCTATACAACAACCTTCACAGGAACTACCTTCGATGCCATCAATCGCAATACAGGAGGCAAAATGGGCGTTCTGACATGGGGTGAAGTGGGATATTTCGACAATGTTGTCATCACGAGTAGTTCTGTTCCTGAAGTATCTACTATCATCAGTATGCTTCTAGCAAGTCTGATTTTCATTAACCATAAAAGAAAAAAATAAAACTATATCAACTTGATGGGGATGAAAAACTCTAAAAAATAAAGTATATTTTATGTATATACCATCTTTTTTCAAATCCTGTTATGCAAAAAATATTTGTATTTTTTGCATATTTTTTTTTAGTATTTTGTGTGGATGCCAGCTTCCTCTGGCCAACCACTTTCGGGATAAGGTATTTCCTCAGGATACAGCCGCGAAAATAGCTCTATCCCCTGTTCTTTTTCCAACCTATGCCGTTCTCTCCGTTACAGACATTGCTATTGTCAATCCCATAAGAGGATGCGAAAATATTCCTTATACCTTTCAAAATATATGGCAATGGCAAAACGAAAGACCCTGGCTAGGGAATTTTGCTTTGATTCCCTTTAAAATCATTGCCATTCCCCCAGCAGCCATAGGCACAGCAATGTTTTCCGAGCAATTTATCTATAATCGCTCTCCTTCTCAGGCAAAATAGTAATCCCAAAAGAAAGGAAACCATGGAAAAATCTTTGTTTTTTGATTCTACCCTATATGCGTATCTTCTTGCTACTCTTTTTTATATGATTCATTCTCTGAGCCAAAAAAAGTTTTCAGGCTACCTGGGGGCAGGCCTTTTAGTAACAGGGCTTATATGCCATACAATTTTTATCATACAAAGATGGAGTATGGCTGGCTATCCTCCTTTTTCTAACTCCTTTGAAACTCTGGTATTCTTTTCCTGGATCATTGCTGTACAATATCTAATAGCTGAGTTTTTTTTCCATTTGCATTTTTTAGGAACCTGCTCTTCCCTTCTGGCTTTAATTAGCCTGGCCTATAGCACCATGTTCCCTTCTGCTGTAAGGCCATTGATGCCTGCTTTGCAAAACAATTTCTGGCTGACAGTTCATGTTATTCTATGCTTCATCAGCTATGCCAGCTTTGCGCTCTCTTTTGTAGCAGCTCTTTTTTATCTGGTAAGAAAAGCATCATGGCACCAATGGCTCGCTCTTTTCTTGATCTCTCTTTTATCTGTAAGCCTTGTAGGCGGAATTGCACTTACCTATCTTTATAAAACAGGAATTTTGAACTTACAATGGAATTTTGGGACAGTATTTCAGATATGCTTTGTTTTTATAATTCTGAGCTGTCTTGTTTGGTTTCCTTTATTCGCCTTTGTGCAAAATAAAACATGGAGTACTGCTGAAGAAAAGATAGAAAGTTTTATCTACAAGTCCATTGCCCTGGGATTCCCTTTTCTTGCTATGGGCATTCTTTCAGGCTCTGTTTGGGCCAATAAAGCCTGGGGAAGATACTGGGGCTGGGACCCTAAAGAAACCTGGTCGTTGATTACCTGGTTGATCTATGCTTTTTACCTCCATGCCCGATTTGTAAAAGGATGGAAAGGCACAGCCCTTGCATGGTGCGCTGTGGTAGGATTTTTAGGTGTACTTTTTACCTATTTTGGGGTAAACTATCTTCTGTCTGGTTTACATTCCTATGCCTAGTTTGACAATGTTAAATCTGGATTATTGATTACCAAGAGCTTACGAAAGATTTGGG
>CALKWO010000044.1 GCA_938003875.1 uncultured bacterium | reverse complement strand
TAGGCTTTTATCGTTTAATTTTTACTCCGAAATCTTGGGTTCCCGTTCCCGTTCCTGTTCCCGTTCCCGTTCCCCCAAAATTTCAAAAGAGGAGGTAAAAATGAACACTTCCGACCATGAACGTTTAGACTCATATCAAGTGGCCATTAAATTTGTAGCATTGGGCAATACTATTATTGAAAAGTTACCTCGTGGTCGAGCTTATCTGGCTGACCAGCTTCAACGAGCAGCTCTCTCTATTGCTTTAAACATTGCAGAAGGAGCTGGAGAATTTAGCCAAAAAGATAAAGCTCGATTTTATAGAATGGCTCTACGCTCTGCTACTGAATGTGCTGCCATTTTGGATGTCTGCAAATGTCTAAATCTTGCCGATGAACAAAATTTAAGAGCAGGAAGAGAATTACTCCTACGAATTGTTTCTATGCTTACTAAAATGGTAAAAAACATTACTGATTCGGGAACGGGCACGGGAACGGGAACGGCTTTTATTACCAGGCTTCATCCGTAATTCCCGAAAACTTCAATCCCCTGTAAACGCTTTCGGCATCACTCTGGAATATTTGATGTTATGGAGGATGTCGCAATTTGCGACATCCTCGAATTCCAGTAAAAATCTTCTGGAAATTTTTCTGGGTTTCTGGCCACTGCTTCATTGATTCTCCTTGTTTCTACACCATAGATTTCCGCTACTGTTCTATCAGCAAGGCCTTTGGCCTGCCTGGTAAAATCAATACAGGATAAGATTGCTTTTCTATTGTTATTGTTAAAATTTCCATTTTTATCCTTTCTTAGAGTATTAAATATCATTAAATTTCTGTGACGATGGGCAGATAGATATAGATTCCCAGAACATCCGCTGGCAGTTGTGGCTCGACCTGATACCTGCCTTTGCTATGCGATGTCTGGCGCACACGGCGATGGGAATCGAGCAATTCCTCTCCACGTTTTTTAGCCAGATCATTAAGATAGCTTTGTAGATGTTCGAAATTGTCAATGACTCGTTTGAGATAATGCTGTGCTTCTGGCAGCGTGACGTTTTGGTCAGGGGCAATATGGAACAACCTTTCGCTTTCTTCAGACGATAACCACTGGGCCTGTTTAGGAGAGCCAGAAAAGGCTGCAATCGCACAGTCTTCGGCAAGCAGACGTTGTTCTCTGTCTTCTCGTGTCACGATAATCTGATAACGAAGCCTTAGAAGGAGCAAGGTTGTGGCGATTTTTACGCTTTGTGTACGAATGACACCAGCCCGATGCGCTCTGGCATCTGGTGTTTTTTCAAAAGCCGTGTTGAGCATGTAGGATGCCAGACTTTCTACCAGAGGATGAGTACGGCTGATGTACAGGACATCTTCTGCCACTGGCAGAGCAAAACGGGCGGAAAACTTCTCTGAGGTTATATCCTGTAACCCTTGAGGACATTCGCTTAAATCGAAACAGAAAGCCTCGTCGGGAAGAGGCTTGACCATACCACCATAAGCAATGATTGCATCTTTCATGAACGAGGCAACATCAGTGTTAGAGCCGATGCTATCACGCACATTCTGAAGCTCACGGGCGACTTCTTCTACCTTGATCGCTTCCTGGGCAAATATAGTACGGGAACGTTTTTCTGTTTGTGCCACGTTTTCCCATTCGTCATGCAATTCTTGTGTTTGCTTATCGAAAAAATCGAATTCCATCTGCGTTTCTTGTGGTTTGAGCAATACCCCTTCCCATAAAGCATTGATCACCTGATCTATTTCTGCTGGGATGGGGACGGAAATGCCCAGAGAGCTGCGGATTTTTTTATGCTTGCGGAGCAAAACGTTCAGCACAATGCCATCTATCTGGTTATCCACGCCATAGTAGGTAACTACCCGAACGTCCGAGGCAGGCTGTCCATAGCGGTCTATTCTTCCTTCTCTCTGCTCATGCCTTGTGGGATTCCAGGAAAGATCGTAATGAAATACTGCATCGAAATGTTCCTGAAGGTTGATTCCTTCGCTCAAGCAGTCTGTGCATACCAAAACTCGCAAGGGATAGCGAGACAGTTCCAGCACACTCCTTTCTCTTTCTTCTGGTGGCAGAATGCCTGTTACTACAGCGACTTCCACACTAGACAGATTTTTGCGCAGCTCTTCTCCTACATATTCCGCTGTAGGGATAAAACGGCAGAATACAATGGGATGATAGCCATCCCTGACAAGAGAGGCTATGATTTTGATAGCTTGCTTGAGCTTTTCGTCATCTTCTCCTTGTAATGATTTCGCTTCTTTCGCCATGGCTTCCAACCGTCGTTTATGAGGGCTTTTTTCTTTTTCTTCGCTATCGCATCCAGGTGCTATGTCCATGACCTCGCCTGTATCGTGGTCATCCAGATCAAGAACCATGCGTTTTCCGATTTCGTCAGCATCCTGCCATGTATCCACATTGGCATTGGCAGCGCGAGTGGTCAAAGTGGAAGCACCAGCAGCAGGGCTTGATCCCAGAGACCTGAGTAAAGCCAATGCCGACCACCACTGGACTCTCTGGCGACGCTTTTCGGTTTGTCTATCCTGGACGATTTCTCTGACAAAGGCGTTGACTTTTTGAAACAGGGCTTTGTATCTGGGCGAAAGAGTATAGGTCTCTTCTCGTTCCATACGCTTAGGGAAAGGGGTGTTTTCCTGAAGATAGTGGCAGATGTCCCCACGTCGCCTCTGGATAAAATGAAGTGCCAGATGGCGACGCTGCTTTTCGTTCTCTTTTCCTGCCATATCCTCTGGTAAGTCTAAAAAATCGTTATTTAAAAAAGAAAGCAAGGAACGAAAAGTCGCTTCCTTACCGCTATGAGGGGTGGCTGTCACTAAAATCAGATGCCTATCAGGCACGCTAGCAATGCGCTGGATAAGCTGGAATCTTTGATGCCTGCCTCCCTGTGATTTGGGATCAAAAGAACAGGTGTGCGCCTCATCTACAATCACGAATTCAGGGCATGTGCGCAAGAATTCATCCCGTCGGCTGTCTGATTTGATAAAATCCAGCGAAACGATGATATGAGGATAAAGTTCAAAGATAGATTGACCAATCCTGCAATGCTTTTCTAGCCTTTTAATCGTGCTGGAGAGTATCAGCTCTGCTTCGATATGGAATTTCTGCCTGAGCTCTTGCTGCCACTGTTCTGCAAGATGCGGTGGACATAGAACCGATGTTCTTTGGATTTCGCCCCTATCAAGCAATTCACGGGCGATCAAAGCTGCTTCTATTGTCTTGCCTATCCCAACGTCATCGGCTATCAAAAGGCGGACAGGATCGAGTTTCAGTGCCATGAGAAGTGGCAAAAGCTGATATGGCCTGGGTTCGACCTCTATTCGGCCAAAACAGCGAAAAGGCCCTGCGCTGGAACGAAATCCCAGCTTCATGGCATCCCGCAGAAAACGGCAGGAACGGTAGTCTCCGATTTGCTCCATATCTGGCAAAGCAAAGCTAGCACTTTCCACTTTTTCCAGTGGCAGATATATGCCAGTGATTTCATCCTGGGTCCCCCCTACAGGACAAAGTACCAACAAATTTTCATCAGACTGTGGTAATACGATCCACTCTCGCTCTCTGGTTCTTACCAGAGAGCCAACAGTAAATTCATGCGCCATTTCATTCTCCTTATCTCGCTGTATAGGAAATTATAGTTTTGTCGTAATCGTAATCTTTATCGTAATCTTTAT
>CALKWO010000043.1 GCA_938003875.1 uncultured bacterium | reverse complement strand
GTGTCTATCTGTGGTTCTTTTTAATGTATGCAATCCATCCGAGATGCGCTGTAGCCTCAGGGTTGCGCCGAAGAAGTCATGTCTGCTCAAAAGTCTAACGCCAGCGCAATCCCTGCATCTTTGCTCAATACCCTTTAATCTGTATCACTTATAAAAAGATTCGATTCAGTTATCTTCTTTTGTTTTTATAAATTTTTATTTTCTATATCTTCTATTTGCCCATCTTTCAATCTTATCAATTTTTTAGTTGCTTCCATTACCATAGGATCATGTGTCGAGAATAAAAAAGTTATTTTGTATTTTTTGTTTAGCTCCTGCATCAATTCAATCAGCAATTTTCCTGTTTTAGAATCTAAGTTTGCTGTCGGTTCATCCGCTACTACCAGTTTAGGCTGGCTGACTATAGCTCTTGCAATAGCGACTCGCTGCTGTTGACCACCAGAAAGTTCTCTTGGGAATCTATGCTTCATGCTTTCCATTCCTAAGTCCCTGAGTACTTGGTCAACTCTATCTTTTCTCTCTTTTATTGGAACTCGTTGCAAAAGCAATACGAATTCTGCATTTTCCTGGCATGTAAGAACTGGTATCAAATTATAGGATTGAAAAACAAAACCTAATTTTTTTAATCGGATATCTGATAATTCTTTAGTGGATAATTTTGATATATCCTGGTTCTCAAGATATATTTTCCCTTCACTCGCAGAATCCAGGGTTCCTATTAAATTCAGGATAGTCGTTTTTCCAGAGCCAGAAGGCCCTGCCAGTGCTACAAAATCACCTTCTTCTATGGTCAGGCTTACATTGTTTACCGCATGGACGGGTATGCCAATCTTATCATGGTATACTTTGCTGATACTTTCTGCTTTTACTACCGACATTGTATTTTCCTTTCCATAATTTAAGCCATTCTATTCATTCAAGGAACGGGGCGAGAATAATTCCTGTGGAATTTCTTTAGGAACACGCCAGTTATCAAAAGAAATTGTAGTCTTGTTGTTGTTTTTCACATTGAGCATCACTGCTATCGAGGGCATCCAATATTGATCTTCTATTTTTAGCATTTTTTTGACTAAAAATATCTTACTCAGCTTATTATCTTTTCCAAAGTATTTAATCTGTAATGGAATATTAAATTCTGCATCAATCCAATAGTATTTTTTAGAATATTGGCTTGCTTCTTTTTCCTGCTCTGTTTTGGGTTCACATAAAATAATATGGGTATTTCTTCCACGCAGGACTTCTGTCTGTAAATAGGTATATTTATAGGATGTTATATCTTCATGTATCCAATCCTCATAAGTCATTTCGCTTTCCAGAAGCGTGCTTTTTCTGTTGATATCCGATATTCTGACAGCTTCTTTTTTAGAATGAAGTTGCTCTGCTTCATACTTCCAGGCGGAACCTGTCAAATGTTTTTTGTCTATGATGGATAGATATTTATGTCCTTTATATTTTTTAGGTTCTTGGATCTTAATTAATTTTTTCAAAGAATTCTCTGGAGAGTTATCTTGGCTCATGATATTAACCAAATAGCGTGAATTATTGGAAATAAAATCTGCATCTACAGATATATTTTTAGGCAATTGTTGTTGATAGGATTTGATAAATTCTTCTGCTTTAGACTGAGAAGTAAGATCAATCTCTTGAGAATTGGAAACAGTGCCAGGTTGTTTGACTATAGACGGTATTTTTTTAGAATCAGTAACAGAAATTTCTGTTGGTGTTCTATCTGCTGTATTTTCTTTTAAAGTATTCATCTCTTTTTTAGTTTTTGCTAATTGCTCTTTTGTCTGCTCTAACTCTTTTTGGATAGATTCTTTAATTTTTTCTGCTTCTTCTAACCTCTTTTTGGTATCAAGCTGTTCTTTATTGTCCTCCAATTTTTTCGTTATATTGGCAAGCTTTTCAAATTGCTCTTTCATCTTGTTTCGTTCTTCTTCCATTTGAGCAGAAAGTTGTTTGATTTCTTTAGCTTCATTTTGCTGGTATTTCTGGCGTATTTCTTCTTCCATCTTTGATAAAAGCTCTTTCTTTTCTTCAGGAGTCAAATCTTTTCTTTGAGAAGCCATCTTCTCTCGCAATTCCATCAATTTCTCTTCTTTTTCTTGCTGCATTTTCAATAATAGAGATTGTTTTTCCAGGCTATGCTTTTGTTCTATAGAATCCAAAATCTCTTTTGATTTTTGTTCTGTGCTTTTCAACATGTCGCTGACTTTTTCTTTCTCGATTCGATGTTTCTCCGCAATGGCTTTGATTGCCTCCTGCTCTGCCTGCTTTTTATAGTAAACTAAACCTGTTGCCAATAGAGCTATAAAACCTAGAACTAAAGTCAATACCAACGCCTGCTTTTTTCTTTTATTCTTTTCGATTTTTACAGTCTTGACCAATTTTTGGTTTGCATCTTTGGTATTATTGAGAAGACGAGACGATAGTTCATCCAGTCTTTTTAATTCTGTTTTTAATTTTTCATAGTCCTTGACGAGTTCCTCTGGATTTGCTATTTTTCCATCGCAAAGTATCTTTCCATCTTTTGACGTATAGTCAGGGATATCGTCTTTTTCCATTTCTATGAATGTATCAAGCAATCTTTCATCTATTGCCTCTACAGCTTCTTGCTTCTCTTTTAAACTAAAATAAATCGTCTTTCGTTTTTTTGTATCTGACATAATAATGCCTTTCTAGCTCTAAATTTTTGATAAATTGCCTAACTATCCCAGGTAAATTTTAAAAAATTAAAATTTATAGTCTATTGTAGAAAATATAGTATCATTGTCTTTATATATACCATATATATTTTCTTTATTTCCAGCAAAAAATTGAGCTTTGATTCCTATTATCAAATTTTGGCTCAGCTTGTAAGAAATTCTCGTTTCACCATAATTTCCAGCATAATGATAACTCTTCGTAAAGTTAATCAATGTTCGGTAGGAGAAAGTCCAGTTGCTGTCTAAATCATATTGTATAAGGAAGATCAGCCCTCTATCTCCTGCTTTGCTGGAAGAACGAATAATGTCTTTAGGCGTTTTATCCGTGACAAGGTTGCTATACTGCCATTCCAGCAGAACGCTCAGTTTGTCGTCTTGCACCAATAAATTAGCCCAATAATAATCTGCGCCAAATACTATAGAAAAAGAATTATCTATCTCATGTTGCTTAGACCATGTATGGATGCCTTCAGCAAAAATACGCATCTGGCCAATGCTTGTGATAAAATCCGCTCCTAAAATATGCACATTGCTATAGAATTTTTCCAAAGAAGGTCGGGGAAATTTCACTAATCTCAGAGAAGGAGAATGGTTAATACCATCATAATAGCTTACAGAAAAATCCCATCCCTGGATGGTGCAGGAAAAACGCAGAGCCATCTGAGAATTGTACAGCGTATGGTCAGGCATAAGTTCTTCTATGGGAAGCGTAGTCTGAGCATAGACCCAACGCGTATCGGATAGTGCCTGTCTGTTGCGAGTGAATCTGGGAACGAATATGGCTTGCAAAGTAGGAAATTCTATTATACCCCAGTTTGGAAGGTATAGATTGGCAGACAGAGACCATACACCTATTTTTCGATTGTTGTCTATACTAGAGCCTACGATAGGATCTATCAAATCATAAGGATTGATTTTATCCGTAGGATTAGGCCCAAAGGCAGCACCCCAGGCATAGATTCTTTTTCCTATGGAAATATCTAAAGGGCCAAATTGCGTTTTCACATAAGCCTCAGATAAAGTCAGGATACTACGATTTTCTCCATTGTCATCCAGATGTTCTAAGGCATAAAAATTGTTTGCTGCACCAAAATCATCTATATTAATTTCAGGGGTTATTACAAATTTAAATTTTTCCAGGCTAGGTGTGATTTCTAAACGAAACGTCAATTCATTTTGTATATGCCTTTCCTCAAAGGGTTGCTGTTTTACGAAATATTGAGTTCGGTAGTATAGCATACCATAAACGGCAACATCTTCCTTTATGTAACTTTTTCTGAGATAAGCTACAGGGTCAAAAATATCAAAGGTAAAATCAGGCAGACCTGTAGCAATGGCGATCTCTATCTCTTTTTCTCCTTGCGAAATATTTTCTCTATGCGGTTGGGTAAACATAGAGCCTTCAAACTCGTCTTCTACTAATTTATTTCCGTCTTTTACTTCCTGTGGTATAGCGACAAGGCCTTCATCGAACTCGTCCAATACGCTATCTCCCTCTTTCCATTGAGGAATCTTTCCTGGCTTGCTTGTCAGAGAATCCTCTTTTCCTGGATCGCTTTTTTCCTCAGAAGGTATTGGCTCTTTCTCTGGTTGGGGTTGTAGTGCTGGCTCCATTTTTTTTTCTGGAGGCTCTTTCTGTGGTACTATTAAGTGGATCTCCCCATCTTTGGTCGTTTCTGCTTGTTTTTCTATCTCACTTTTATCGAAAATTTCATCTAAAAGCTCATTACCTGCATTTAAATCTTCCAGTATAGCGGGATCTTGAATTTCCTGCTCTTGAGTATAACAAAAATTCATAAAGATGAAACTTAGTACAAAAACAGCGATGATAGGGAACAATTTCATCTTATAAGCCCCTATTCTTCTCAAAAAATTTCAAGACATTATAAATTTTAACAAATTCCAGCAAGTCATTGTGGTAGTTCTTTACATGTTTATTGATGATTCTTTTAACAAGCGTCATTCCGAGCAGTCGGTTCAGAAGGAAAGGCCAAATTAAATCATACTCTCTTTCGATTTTAAAGTTAGTCCAGCCATTGCCTATATCTTTAAAACTCCATTGGATCTTCATCCATTTCAGGAGAAAAACAGGATCATGTTCATAGGCAACGGTGTAGTTCTCCTGATCGATTTTGAAGAAAAGATGCGAGAAAAGCTTTTTTTTGCCTACAAATTCTTCTATGGTGAACTCGACGCAATTTCCCTGGCGGCTTTTTATATCAACCTTTCTCGCTGTTGGGAAAAAGACTGGCCAGTTTTCTGGATTGGTGATAATAGGAAAAAGTTCATCCAGAGGCATTTTGACATCAATGGAATGTTCTACATGACAGATATTTGTTTTCATGGTTTATCCCTTTCGATTGTATTTTTTATCGTAGTCAGTGTAGCCATGCTATTCTTTTTTATAAAAAAATTCCATGCAACCCAGGAAAATACTGCATTCAGTAGAGATGGAAATTTTACTTCTATATTATGCTCGGCTATGACCTTCACCCTTTGCTGTTCCACAAAAAATTGCCATTCTCCTTTATGTATTTTTAGAGGATGGGGAGGAAAAGGCTGATGGAAGGAAATCTTCTCATTTTCTTTACAATTTCTGTAGGTCTCTAATTTTTCGATTTTGCCACCGCTACTGACATCCATAATTAAATGCTGGTTTATGCCATCGTCTGAGATCATTTCTACAGCTTTAACATGAGGCAGCACGGAGGGCCAGTTTTTTATGTTATAAAAAAGCTGGTAGATTTTGCTGATCTGTCCCTGAATGTATACTATATTTTTAAATTTCATGCTGTTTTTCCTCTGCATATTTTTTTAAACCCTGCAACTCTTGTATGCTGTTAGTGTTGATAAAAAATCTTTTAGCAATAAAAGCGAGCAGACTTTTAAAAAATTTTATACGAAAGTCAAACCTATGAGTGAAAATGACTTCTGTAGCATCCCCATTTTTTTTACATATCCATTCCCCTGACATACAGGAGAGAGGGGGAGCTGGCTCGAACTGTTCGAAGTAGACTCTATGGTTAGCGTCATCATAAATTCTTATTGATTTCCATGTCAACAACTTACCGCCTGAATAGGCTGTAACCTGTATTTTTACCTGGTCTTTCTGCTCATCCAATATTTTTATATCCTGGCATGGTTTGAATATTTCAGGCCATTTTTTTACATCTTTTATTAAAAAGTAGACTTTCTCTAAAGGAGCATGTATTTGGATTTTGCTTTCGGTGAAGAACATTTTACTTCTCCTCTAATTTTTTTGCAAATGCAGATAAAATGATTTCAGCGTGTTTGTATAAAAAATGAGGGACAATAATGAGCTTTCCCAATATCCTGCCCAACATACCATATAGAAATTCCACGCGATGGACTAAAACCATCTCTACGTAGTCTTGATCTATTTCTGTGATGTACCATTCTCCACAGTTGGATTTGACAGGCCATGGGCTTACCACTTGACGGAATTCCATTTTATGTTGCTCTGGATATAGCTTGCAAAATGTTTTCATCTCAGCTTTTTTGCCACGGACTATGCTCCTAAGGTATCGAAAAAAGCCACCATCTTTGTATTCCAGGATTTTTACCTCCAGGCATTCTGGAATGAACATAGGCCATTTTTCGCAATCTTCGATTGTCTTATACGCTTTATCTTTTGTTGTTTTTATTTTCTTTTTGTTGATAACTTCAAAAGGCATTCTATATCTCCTTCTTCATAATATTATTGGCAATGGCCCAATCTATAGTCCTTTTTATACCTTCCTGGAGTTCGATTTCAGGTTTGTATCCAAAGTCTTTCCTGGCTTTGGAAGAAGTGCATATCCAATAATTTGAAGTCATCCACTTCACATCTTTTATAGCAAGAGGGGGCTCGAAATGGAAAACTTTACCCAAAGTCTGCAAAATACCTGCTAAAAAGAAAGCAAACCATTTAGGCCAGAATTTTTTGGGGTATGGAATTCCCAAAGCCTGAGCAACAGCCAAAATGATCTCTTGTATGGTATAAGGATGATTGTCAGAGAGGAAATAGATTTCTCCTGATGTTTTTTCGCTTTCTGCTGCCTGTACCAGCCCTTGTACAAGATTATCAACATAGCAAAAATCCAGTAAATTTTTGTGATCACCAGCAAAAGGAAGCCCTAGCAAAGGAACCCCGCCTGTCTTGATCATGATAAAAAATCCAACCCAATCTTTATCGCCTATGCCATAAACAAAAGGTGGCCGAATGATGACCACTGGTAAATTTTTTTCCTGGAAATACGAGAGAGCCATATCTTCTATCGCTGCCTTGCTTTTTCCATAATTCGTGATCGGTTTTCTATTGCTCTTTTCATGCAATGGGCTACCATCACTCGAAGGGCCAGTCGCAGCGATGGAACTCATGATGAGTACCTTTTTGACTTTAGACTGGCAGGCTGCTTCGAGTATGTTTTTTGTCCCCTGCACATTGATCTTTTCATAAAGGCTATAAGGTTGGATGAGAGAAGGATGGGCATACGCTGCCAGATGGTATATAATATCTACACCTTGAACAGCCTGGAATAAAGAATCTGGCTCGGTGATGTCTCCTTGGACAATCTGTACAGGGAAATGGGATATCTTTTGCTCTGATTCTTTAGAGCGTACTAACACTTTGACTTCATATCCCTTTTCTACCAATTTGGCAAGAAGTCTTTTGCCAATAAAGCCTGTTCCGCCTGTCAGCAAAACTTTCATACTTACCCCCTCATAAAAATTATTTGTAGGACTTGTGCCAGTTGAAAAAGTTTCAACTGGCACAAGTCGTAAATATTTATTTTTCTCTGCCAGAGAAAGCATTAGGATCCGAGTATTAAATATTTCCAAAATTTTGCAACATATTTTGGCTTTACAAAGATAGCCCAAACGCTCTTCTGGTATTTTTTATATTCTTCCCCGAATCGTTTTATCAAATCTGGTTCTTCATACACTGCAAGCCAGAAAAACTGGCATAGAGGTATAATGGCACCTACACAAATAGAATCTACAGTGCCTCTTAGTATGCCAAGTCCCAGGGCAATTCTGGCCATAGCGGAATAAAGAGGGTGGCGCATCATGCCATAAACAGGGGATTCATTCTTTTCCCCTTTTTCTGGGAAATAGACATAATACATAAATAGATTGTCAAAGCCAAAGGTTTTTATTACTTTGGGATGCAACAACAGGCCAGACAAAAGCAAATATCCACCGATAGCAATATGTATCCAATAATAGGGCGAACTAAAAAATTGAGGAAAATCCTGCAAAAAACTACTATAGTTTGTAAAGGCTGGATGAATCGTAGACATATAAATAAAAGGCATGGCCGTCACATGAAATCGAAAAAAAGCTTTTACATAAGCATCCTCTCCATATATCTTTTTGTATTTTTCTTTTTTGATATAGAACATACCTAAAAGATTGGTAGCGAAAAACAACAAAACTGCCTGGAAAAAAATAGGAGAATACTCAAAAAGACTATCAAAAAGGAAATATATTAAAAAAATAGATGCTAAAAGTACAAATGTTATTCCATAGAATAACATTACATTTTTTATTTTATTCTGGTACACACAATCTTTTAAAAAATCTTGATTTTTCAAGTTTAAACCTTTCTGTCAGTAAAAGGGAAATGGAATTTTTGTAGCCTTCGTTCTTTATAGAGTTTATCATAATCGAAACGGATGCCATAAGCTGCCAAAATTGCCAAAAGATGATATAGCTGTGAAAGTCCTGATCGTAAGGGATGATTGCTAAAAAGAGCCAGGTGAGGCTTTCCTGATAGAATTTGCTTGGTAAAATTGCAAAGAACATTCCGAGGGCCAACTTCCATGAAAATCCTGGCACCATCTTTATACATATTCTGGATCATCTTATCGAAAAATACAGTATGGGTCATTTGTTCTATCAAACAGGTACGAATTTCGGAGAGAGATTGAGGATATATCTCCGCATTCATACAAGAATATACAGGAATTTCAGGCAAGGATACAGTATCGTCTTGAAGCAGGTTTTGGACATTTTTTTGTTCGATACCCGCTAAGGGAGAATGGAAAGCATAGGATACAGGCATGGTCTCTGCTGCTATTTCGAGAGCCTGGAATAGTAGCAAAGCCTGAGCTATGTTTTTTTTCTCTCCAGAGATTACACATTGCTCCTGGCAATTTCGATTGGCCAGAAAAAACGGCCTTGTGGCAATTTTTCTCACTTCTTCCACTCTTTCAGGGGAAGCAGAAATTGTTGCCATTGTGCAAGAAGGCTCTTCCTCAAAGGCAGTACGCAATGCGATTTTTTCCAATATTCTTTGATCCCAGATGCCAGCCACGTGTGCGGCGATGAATTCTCCATAGCTATGTCCTGCAACCATATCAGGCTTTATGCCTAAAGAGATTAACAGGCGATATAAGGCTAGTTCGCTTGCTAAAATAGCCCCTTGGGCTACAGAAATTTTTGCAAGGGCATCTTGTGCCTCTTTTTCAGAAGAGCAAAGGCAGGAAGTAATAGGATTCAGTCCATTTTTTAGCCAAAGATTATCGAAATGCAGAAATGTTTCCTCTACGATAGGGAAAAAAGCTCGCAAATCCTGAAGCATTCTGGGATAAGGAGAGCCATACCCAGGAAACAAAAAGGCAAGCTTTCCTCTATCTGGGGATTTCCCCCCAAAATAGATACCTTTCAGATTATAGATTCTAGCATTTTCCTCGATTTTTTCTAATGATTTTGCCAGCTTAGAAAAAAGATCTTCCCAGGAATCAACCACCAGAGACAGACAACAGTTATCCTGGATACTAGAAATACTATAGCAGAACGTGGCAAGATCAGAGGGCTTGCTCATAGCATAGCCTTGTATTTCTTTGATTTTAGAGACAAGAGAAAAGCAATTCGGAGCAGAAATCAAAAGAAGCTCAGAATCGTTCTGTTTTGTCGCTGCTTGTGCTGTTTTGATGGATTCAGTCTCTAATTTTTCTATTTTCTGGGATTTTTTCCGAATTTTTGCTTCGATATTTTGGGACAGAGCATGGATTGTCGAAGAATCCAGGAATTCTGTCGAAGTGAACTCTATATTGTATTTTATCTTTATGGTATTTACCAAAGAAAGAATAAGCAAAGAGTCGAAAGAATAGTCTCTGATATCTTCAGAAGCGTCTAGTTCCTTTTCTTGTAAATTCAATAGATGCGCGATTTCTGCCTTGAGTTCATTTTGAATTTTTTCCAGAAAATTTCCCTGTGGCTCAATGGATACTTCCTTTTTTACTCTATCAGGAATGTTTTCTTCTTTGCTTTCATGTTTTAGAGTAAAGCGTTTTTTTTGCCATGCAATAGGGCCAAGAGGCTTTCGCCTGATCTGATAAGAGGGATAATGAGAAGGATTGAATTCCTCTACAACGACATGGCAATTAGTACCTCCAAAGCCCAGGGCATTGATGGCTGCAAGTCGGCAAGAGTGCCTTGGCTTCCAATCTGCCAGCTCACGGTTGAGATAAAAAGGCGAATCAGCAAAATTGATCTTAGGATTGACCTCTTCGCATCCAGTGATAGGCGGAATTTTTTTATGGAAAAGGGATAAAACGATCTTGATCAATCGGGCAATCCCAGCAGCATGGGCAGCATGACCAATATTGGGCTCAAGAGAGCCAATCGCACAATATCCCACGCTATCTGTATGCTTTCTATAAGCAGTTGTAGCAGCCTCCACTTCTAAGGGATCGCCTATAGGCATGGCCGTTCCATTGGCTTCAAAATAGCTGATAGAATCGGCGTTTATTTTTCCTGCTTCCAATGCCCTGAGAATGACATCCGTTTGTGTATGCGCATTGGGCATAATTAAAGACATGGTCTTCCCATCGTTGTTTACTGCTGAAGCTCTGATAATCCCATAGACAAAGTCGCCATCACGGACAGCATCTTCCAGATGCTTTAACAAGCAGACCCCAACGCCTTCTGCCAGAGTATAGCCAGAGGCATCTTTGGAAAATGTCCGACACATACCATCAGAAGAAAGTACCCCTGTTTTAGAGGCAGCGATAAAAATTTTAGGAGAAAGATACAATTGAATCCCACCAGCAAGGGACATTTTGCTTTCCCCAGAGAGAATGCTCTGGCATGCCAGATGGATAGCCACAAGAGACGAAGAACATGCCGAACTTAGTACCAGAGATGTACCATTCAGATTGAAATAGTAGGATACTATGGATGCTATCATGTTGGGAGTATTTCCTAGAAAGCCATTACGAGAGTTGATGACAGTTCCGTCCACAAGGATTTTCTTGTCCAAGGATACAAATTCCTGGCTGATCTCGTAATCTCCCTGGGCAGCTCCCAAAAATACAGACGTTGAAGTGCCAGAGATTTCTGTTTTTGTATACCCTGCGTGTTGTATCGCATCTGCTGCTGTTTCCAATACAAGACGCTGCTGAGGGTCCATACACCTGGCTCTGTCCTCTTTGATGTGAAAATACTTCGCATCAAAGAAATCCACCTGATCCAGAAAAGCTCCATGCCGTGAAATGGTTTTAAACGGTTCTTCTGGCTCAATGCTATAAAAAGCATCTTTATCCCAACGGCTTTCAGGGACAGGGACAATAGAGCAGACTCCGCCTTTCAAATTTTCCCAAAATTGTTCGGCATTTCCTGCACCAGGAAAGCGACATGCAAAGCCAATAATAGCAATATTATTTTTTGTAGAATTTTCTATCGTCATTTTTGTGCATTCAAAATTTCAATAAAAGCCTCTAGTCTGGTACGAATCTGTTCAATGGAAATATTTTCTGGATTGATGAGATCAGCCTCAAATGAAAGATGAGGCATTCCCTTTTCTTTCAAATAGCTTTTGATTAAGAACGAAACACTGCAAAGTGGCTTGCATCCAGGATGGCACAATTCTATTACAGCATCTATCTTGAACCTGGTGATGAGATCATCGAGTTCCTCCATCTTTTCTGTAAAACAGGAGCAAACATAGCTATCCATAAATTTTCTCGCCAGGCTTCTCCAGGGTTGTCTGGGATCTAAGGGCTTCCATCGAATTTGGGAAACCTGTGTGGTAACGATGTTTATTTTCAGGTTTTTCAGGAGACCAACCAGGGCTGAAGAATGGTATGGCATTAAATGCAACCATAATATACGCAGCTTGTTACTGGGACTCTCGTTCTTGTTTCCTTGAATCTTTTCCAGCATCTCTTCATAGCATTTTTTCGTAAGTCTACTATATTCTTCCAGGCCGAATTTATTATTAATCAAAAGCCCCAGATTGATATTCTGATAAGCCATATTCATATCTTCCCCATCGTAGGCACACAAATCCACATATTTCATCCACCAATCTCTGGCTTCATTCGCCCATCGGAAAGCATTCTCTATATTTTCCGTCTTGAGCGTCAGATGGAAAAAATCCGCCAGATCTTTTGCCAGATTTTCAAGCTGTTTTGCCAGGTAAAGTTCGGCTTCTTCGCTTTTTTCATAGGGAAAATCAATATATAAAATGGGCTTATCATATTTTTTAGCGAGATAGGTCAATAGATTGACCCCTTCTTCGCAGATATAGCTAGGGGCTACGAATAAATCTGGCAAAGGGAAATATTGGCTTTCGATGGCACCCAGGGCAGCCTGATGGTATGTACAATATGTGCTGGAGGGAACGAGGGAGCGTGCTTTTGCGATGATTTCTCTATTTTTAGGGGAAATCGCTGCTATTACGGACAATTGCTCTATGAAAGTCGTTTCAATGCCCAGTATATAGAAAATTTCCTTAGGCATTCCCATGTTTGTGAAAACCCTCATAGGCGACCGATAGTACTCAAAAAAACTTCCAGGCCCACGAAAATAAGTAATCTCCATCAAATCCTGAAGCCCAGAAAGCCTGGTGAAATTTTTGATCAGTCCCATTTGCTGGATAGTTTGGGATATAGGATTGTTTTTATCTTCCAGAATAAGCAAGTCGTCTGTTCTATATTTTTTTTCTTCCATAGGAATTTTTCATCCATCAATATGCTTGTAGGTCTGTGTAACGAGTGCTTCGATCCTCATCTTGAAGGAAGTATAATCCTTTGTGGAAAATTCTGTTTCCATAACCAAAAAAGGAATTTTCCATTCCTCCATATATTTTTGAAGAAGCACAGATTCAAAACTATAGCAAACGCAAAATTTGGAAATCAAAAAGACAACCGCGTCTATTTTATACAAATCCATCGTTTCTTTTAAATACGCTACTCTTTTGTCAACACTCATCATACGAGGGTTATAGCCAAAATAAAGACATCTTTTGGCAAGCGAGCGATAGATATCGTCTTCCTCAAGATCAACCATAGACTCACAAAATTTACTGCCACTAGAGGTATTATTATAAACAATCTGGCAAGGAATGTCTTCAAAAATTCGATAAAATTCCATGTCAGGAACCATACTGCCCATAAGCAAAATGTTGGGGCCTTTTTTGTGCAATGGAGCCAACGCCTGGATTGTGCTTATTTCTTCTTCTATTTCGTTTAGAAAGCCATCCGTAATATCCATGATAGTCCAAAGCCTTTCCATCTGCCATCCTGCCAGGTAGGCTGCGTTGGGAAAGTTTTTTTCCAATAGCAAAAGATTGTACTTCTTTAAAAGTTTTTTGATTTTATTGTAGCGAAGGCAGCTTTCTTTTAAGGCATTATGGGTAATCTCAAGATGAAAGTTTTCTTCCAAAGTAGCTTTAAGATGTAAAATATTTTTTTTCATATATTCGACAGCCAGATCATCGTCTTTTCGGGGGATGCTCAGAGCGTAAAGAAAACGCTTTTCCTGTTGCTGGAATCGCAGCACATCGAACATCTTCTCTGTAGCAATACAACAATTCGTTGTGATGATTCCAGAGAGGTCTTTATGCTTTGGGCTATCTAGCAACGAAGAAATCACATTTTTGATATAATCACAAGAATAAGTCCGAACATACTGTTCGCTACTATTCCCTGTAAGATCCATGTCTCCACGTATCCTTGTGTTGTATAGACCTGCTGCTGTAATGATTTCTACAGGCACAGACAAATCTGTCCAGCCTATGACAGGTTTGTCTTGATGTGTTGTATGCTTCATTTCTTTTGGTTTCCATATATCCCAGACAGAAGATTTTTTCCCCTCTTTGTCTGAAAAATTTTGGCATTCCTCCCATCCATTGAAGGCAGCTCCCAAAGCTCCTATAATCTGGGGATCAGGAGGCACAAAAAAAGAATTTTTTTCTATCCCAGATTGGGCCAAAAACATCTGCACAATAGCGATATTTTTAGCCACTCCACCAGAAAGGACAACAGGAGTCTCTATCCCAAGTCGTTTGCATAAACTCAGCAGGCGAGAAAGAATCCCCGAATGTACGCCTTTGATAATGGATTCTTTGCTGATCTCCGAAGCAATTTTAGAAATAACCTCGGATTCTGCAAAAACCGTACACATGCTGCTGATCTTTGCTTCGCTTTTAGCCCCCAGTGCCAGGATACCCAATTGTTCCATAGGCACTTCCATGATTTCCGCAATCTTTTCCAGAAATCTTCCTGCTCCAGCAGCACATTTTTCATTCATGACAAAATCTACGACTTCCCCTTTTTCATTGAGACGGATTACCTTGCTGTTTTGACCACCAATGTCGAGAATGGTTCTTGCCTGAGGATAATAGAATCGTACTCCCTTTGTATGGGCTGCTACTTCTGTGATGCTTGTATTGGCAAAGACGATATTTTCCCTGCCATAGCCTGTTCCTGTACAAAACGAAATCTGTTTTTGAGAGATATCCCTCTTATAAATCCGAGACAATTCTTCACAGGCCATACCAGAGGCATTCTGAGCTGAGATTTTATGATTAGGATATGTGTTGAAGATTTTCTGTACGACAATTTTCTTTTGTTCATCCAAAATAACAACAGCAGTTGAACAGGCTCCAATATCAATCCCCATAAAAAATTTATCTATCATACTCTTTGTCCTTGTATCCTGGTATATTCTTCTTTTGCCAGTATAGCCGCTCCTAAGGCCCCTGTGATTTGCGGATTTTCAGGAAGAAGAAGCTCCTCATCACGAATACCTAGTTGTTGGATTACCTCGTGTATGATTCCCAGATTTTTTCCTACTCCTCCCGTAAAGACAACAGGTGGCTTGATACCAATGCGCTTTGCCATTCCCAAAACTCGCGAAACGACAGCAGCGTGTACCCCTTTCAAAATAGCCTCTTGTTCGACTCCTTCTGCAAGTCGGGATATAATTTCCGATTCAGCAAAAACAACGCACGTGCTACTGATTTTACAAGTATAGGAGGCCTGCATAGAAACTTTTCCCAAATCTTCGAGGGGTATTTGTAAAATTTTACTGACGAGTTCCAGAAACCTTCCTGTTCCAGCAGCACACTTTTCATTCATGACAAAATCATCTACATTTCCTTTCTCGTTGATGCAGATGACTTTACTATCCTGGCCTCCAATGTCTATAATGGTTTTTACCTGAGGGAAATAATAATGTACGCCTCTGGCATGACAGGAAATTTCCGTAACGACTTTATTGGCTAAAGAAATATTGTTCCTTCCATACCCAGTACCAATGCAATAAAGGATATCCCCCTGTATTTTTTCCTGAGAGAGAGCTAATCTGAGGCTGTTGCATAGGATTTCGATTCCTTCTCGATGCTTTGGCTTCGTACGAATCGTCTTTTGCGCGACGATTTGGTTATTTTCATCTAAAACAACTCCTTTGGTCGAGGCTGAACCTATATCCACTCCCAGAAAATATCCCATTTAATTTCCCCTGGATAACAAAAGATTTTCTACTATATCCACCGCAGAGTCCACACAATCAAAATGTCCATACTGTTCTTTCGGAATCTGCAGGCAATATTTTCCCTGAATCGCAGAAATAATATCTACAGCCATAATGGACTCAATCCCTAAATCTTCTATAAAATTGGCATCTCCCTCCAATTTCTCTTCGTATATTCCTGTGATCTCACAAATAATTTCTTTTATTTCTTTTTCAATCTGTTTCCTATTTAGCATTTTCTATTCCTTATAATGCTACTAATCCGATATTTTTTGCAATAGATTGTGCCGCAGGGTTGCGCCGAAATAGTCTTGTCTTCTCAAAAGCCCAACGCCAGCGCAATCCCTGCGTCTTTTTTCAATATCTTCTAAACTTTTAGGCCTTCTCGCAAATTTTTTGAAAACGTTGGTTGAGTAGCTCTGCTGTATTTTTCATCAAAAGTTCTGCAATCTCGTCTACATGGCGATTGTGCCAGTCAGCCATCGGTTTTTTTTGTACCCATTGGTTGAAGGCACCCAGGGATGGCCCGCAGAAAATCTGATAGTCTACTTTATGCTCAGCATCCCCTTTCATTGCCAGGCGAGTGGCGTAACCAAAATACCATCGAAAAATCAATGCCATCTTTCTTTTAGGGTTGATTCTAGCAATCCTCAATTCTTCCTCTGGATAGTATTTCTCCACATCCTGCCAGATCTCTTCAAAACTTTTGTGAAAATATTTGCTCTGCAATTGTTCTTTTGTTTTTTCTTCTATTTCCTCCAGAGAATTGTGCAGACGGTATAGATCGTAAAGTTTATTTGCTCTTGCAGGGAAAAAAAGTCCTTTTTTGACAACCTGAACTTTTGCACCCAATTCAAACATATCGCCTGCTGGCGCATATTCTGTATCTTGTACCTGGATATTCTGGAGTATCTCCTTGACAGCATCGCTTGTTCCTGCTTCTACTGTACATTGGTTTATGGAACCAGTCAGAATGAAATCTGCCCCTAAGACAAAAGCCGCAGCCGCAGCTTCTGGTGTACCGATGCCTCCTGCTGCACCCACTCTTATCTTATAGAGGTATTGAAATTTTTGCATCATCTCTTCTCTGAGATACAGTATAGCAGGCATCAAAACATAGGCTACGCCCTGGTCTGTATGACCTCCTGAATCTGCTTCTACACAAATATCGTCTGCCATGGGAATTTTTTCGCTCCATCTGGCCTGAGATTGTGTAATTTTTCCATCTTTGAGAAGCTTTTGCACTATAGGCTGTGGAGGAGGACTCATAAACAATCTGGCAACTTCTGGTCGGGAAATCTTTGCCATGATAGTATTTTGAGGAACAATCTTTCCCGATTCATCCAGGGCTAATCCTTTAACCCGATAGTGTACGATGGCAGATGTCAGTTGTATATATCCAGCGGCTTCGATATGTTTTATTCCATAACGCAGATAGATTTCGATATTCTTTTCTTCTAATTCTGGCAGATATAGATTGCTAAGCAAGTTAATTCCATAAGGCTGAGATGGTGTCAATTGTTTTTGGATGGTTTGTATAGCATTCTCAATCCTTTCTGGCTTCCATCCACCAGTTCCGAGAAAGCCTATCAGCCCTGCCTGCCCTAAACGGACGATCATTTTTTCTGAAGCGATTCCATGGTACATTGCTCCTGCAGCATAGGAATACTTCACACCATAATGGTTTCTGAATTCTTTGCAGCCTAAAGATTCTGGCGTTATTCTAACAAAAGGGAGAATGCTATTGTCTGGAATATTTTCCGTTACTAATTTCGCTGGCGGAATGCTCTCTGCTACTGCTTTAACAGGATTTTTTTTTTATCTCTTTTGATTTGGTTGATAAGACCACTCAATACCTTACCAGGCCCAATCTCTTCAAATTCTGGATTTTCCAATCCAAGCAGATAGTCCACTATTTCGTTCCAGCGTACAGGATGGGTGATTTGGCTTGTCAGGTTGCTTTTGATATTGCCGTCTCTATAAGGAAGGGCTTCTACATTGGAAATCACTTGAATTTTAGGAGAGGCCAAGGAAAAGCTATCCAAAAATTTGCTAAATTCTTGTCTGGAATTTTCCATATAGCGGGAATGGAATGCTCCACTCACATTGAGTACCATGTAGCCTGCACCTTCTTTTTCAAAAATTTCCTTTGCTTTTTCTATGTCTGTTTTTTGACCAGAAATGATTGTCTGTCCAGGGCTATTCAGGTTAGCGATGTCGAGAGAAGGGAAATGCTTTTCGAGAATATTTTGGATTTTATCTCTGGAGACTCTCAGCACAGCAGCCATACCACTATTGCTGACCGTACTCATCAATCTGCCTCGTTCCTGCACCAGCTTCAAGCCAGTTAAAAAGTCAAACACTTCTGCTGCAAAAAGAGCATTGTATTCCCCCAGACTATGACCTGCTACAAAATCTGGCTTTTGGCCTGTTTCTTTGATTTTCTGGAGATAGGTAAGTGCATTGACGACATACAGGCATGGCTGTGTATACTGTGTCTGGCTTAAAAGGGAATCAGAATCTTCTAAACATAGATTTTTCACAGAATACCCAAGCTGAGCATCAGCTTGCTTGACGATGTCTCCGAATATTTCAAAAAGACCTTCACCCATACCTTTTGACTGAGAACCCTGCCCAGGAAAAACAAAAATTTTTGTCATGAATGCAATCTCCTATTTTTTCAGGACGGACTTGTCTATAAAGTCAACGACTTCTCGTATTATATGAAGTTTGACTATAGGCTGCATCTGGACGTATTCGACTTTAAAGATTTTGCTTAGCGATGATGCCAGTTGTGCTTTATATACAGAATCAATCCCTAAATCTAAATCCATATTGAGCTGTTCGTTGATTTCCTGATCTTCCGATTCACAAAGTTTGGAGATTTCTTCAAAAACAATTTTCTGGATTTCATTACGATTTTGCATAGTCAATAAATTCCTTAAAAGAAATTGACAATAAAAATAGAAAATGATATTATTGTTCATGACTTTCATCAGAATATTTTGTCATAAAATTTACATTTTGTAAACTCTTTTATATAAAAATTCTATGCTATATGAAAAACCAAGAAGAGTCGTCATCACAGGGCTAGGTGTCGTTTCTGCTCAGGGAATCGGAGTCAATACATTCTGGAACAATCTGGTACAAGGGATTTCCCGCGTAGGAATATTGACATGTCTGAATCTCGACTACGAAAAATATACTCCCTATGGAGCTGAAATCAAAAATTTTTGTTTTTTAGACCATTGCCCCGATGCAGAAAAATACATTCCCTATCTTGATGTTGGTATGCAATATGGCTTTGTTGGAGCCCAGGAGGCTTATAGAGATTCTCAGATTGCAAAAGATAGAGATTGTATCGAGGAAGACCGCTTTGGTGTTTATGTGGGAACAACAACAGGTGGGATACTATCCGCTTTTCCTAAAAGCAAGGAATACGTAGAAGGCCATGATGGAAGTATTTTCGATGATAAAATGCTTTATAAATACTGTCCTGGACTATGGGCAGCACAACTGGCTCATTATTTTAAAACAGGTGGGCCTACAAAAAGCTTTGGAATCAGTTGCAGTGTAAGCGGAGAAGCTATAGGAAATTGCTATCAAGACATAAAGCATGGTGTCGTTGATATTGCTCTTTGCGGTGGGTGTGATGCCCCCATTATTTTGCTAAATTTTCTGAGTTTTTATCTCCTGGGTGCTACCTCAAGGTGGACAGGCAGCCCAGAAGGCGCATGTAGGCCTTTTTCCAAAGATAGATCTGGCATGGTTTTCGGCGAAGGGTCGGCTTTTTTCGTCCTGGAAGATCTGGAGCTTGCCAAAAAACGTAACGCCCGTATTTATGGAGAAATCGTAGGGTTTGGTGCAACCTGCGATGGGTACCACATGACAGCACCTTCCGAAGATGCAGAAGACTATGCAAAGGCAATCAAAATAGCGATGGCCGAAGCATCATTACAACCTGAAGATATAGACTATATATCCTGTCATGGCACTTCAACACTACTAAACGACCCAGCAGAAACTCTCGCCATCAAAAAAGCATTAGGAAAACACGCCTATAACACGCCTATTGGCTCCATAAAAAGTATGATTGGGCATACTTTTGGTGCTGCTACGGCGATGGAAATGCTCACTATGGTAAAAGTCCTACAGACCCAGATAGCCCCACCTACTATCAACTATGCAGAAAAAGACGAAAGTTGTGATTTAGACTGTGTTCCCAATGTAGCGCGTCCAATCCAATGCGATTGTGCCTTGAAAACATCTACTGGATTCGGGGGAGCGAACATTGCCCTGGCCGTGAAACGATATGAGGATGATTAAAATGGAGAGATGCGTCATTACAGGTTTTGGGATTGTGACTTATTTAGGTGAAAGCCTGGATACTTTATGGAATACACTCTGTGAAAAAAAGGGGGCTTTCGATCCAGCGTGCGGAAACCATCCTGTTATCTCAGGAGATCGTTTAAATTTGCCCTCTTTCACTGCTATCCCCCGCAAAAAAAGGCTATATTTTGACAAACAGGTAGTCTTTACATTTCTCAGTGCCATGAAAGCAATCGAAAATGCCCAAATCAAAGAATGGCTCAAAAATCCAGATATAAAAGAAAAAACAGGCGTGGTGGTAGGCAATAAATTTGCTCAGGTTGAATTTGGCATACAGCAAGTTGTATCCATGAATGAGACGAAGTCTCTCAATATCTCGCCTTTTACAGGGATAGGCTATTACTTTGGCGGCCCAGCAGGAGAAATCGCATCAGAATTCAAGACTAAAGGGCAGAACGATGTTTTGGTCACAGGCTCTAGCGCAGGATTCGATTGTGTGACGACAGGATATGATTCGATTCGATACGGACGCAACCATGTCGTGCTGGCAGGAGCAGGCGAAAATATATTGTCTGGGATCTGTGATAATATCTTAAAGCATAAACTATCGAGTGGCCAATACCTTCCTTACCATAAAAATAGACAAGGTTGTTTTATTGCAAGCGGTGGAGGCATTGCTGTCCTGGAATCTTTATCCATGGCAAAAGAAAGAAAAGCAGCCATTTATGCAGAAATAGAAGCTCACCATTCCTTGACAGCCCACAGTTGCCTCTTTGAATATAATCAGGATCTTACCAGATATACAGAAAAAGCCATCAGGCTGTGCTTAGAAAAATCGGGGATTACCCCACAGGATATAGACATGGTGATTCCCAATGCGGATGGTTCAAAAGATGGCGATCATTATGAGTTGCAAGCAATCAAAAATGTTTTTCAGGGGCAAAAAAATCTGATCTACACACCAAAGCCCAATGTCGGCCACACACTCAGTGTCTCAGGCATCATAGATCTTTTTACGGCAGCAATGTCTTTAAAACACAGAACACTCCCTCCTCTTCTCTACCCTATAGACTGCGATGAAGAAAACACCAATTCCATGTTTATTTCTGAAAAAATGGACAAAAATATCAAAAGAGTCCTCATGTTACAAAGGAACATAGTAGGAGGAAGAGTAGGAGCCATGATTGTAAAGGAATATTCTTGTGAAGATCATTGATTTAAGCGTTACTATCGAAGACAATATTGCTTCTGAAGAACTTCCGCCTAAAATTCGCTATATAGATCATAAAACAGGAGGCCTATTGTTAGGACTAGGGCTATCCTGGCAGGGAAATCATACTTTTTCTAAAATTTTTCAGCTTCTAAAAGATATTTTCAGCAGAAAAATCATCACAAACAAAATGCTGCCAGACAAGATAGGGCTTTCTATGGAGAAGCTATCCCTCTCTTCCCATACAGGGACGCATGTAGACTCTCCCTATCATTATGGGCCTGGGAATATTGGAATAGACCAGGCACCTTTGGAATACTTTTATGGGAATGGTGTAAAATTGGATTTCCTTGATAGACCAGCAGGATCAAGTATCGAAGAAAAAGATATAGTAGAAAAGCTTCAGGAAATACAATACGCAATACAACCCAAAGATATAGTCCTGATTCATTCTGGAGCTGATAAATTCTGGGGAAAGAAAGAATATTTACAAAATTATATCGGTCTTGGAGTCAGTGGGCTAAGATATTTGCTAAAACAAGGTGTCATTTTAATAGGAACAGATGGCTTAGGCTTAGACAGGCCTTTCCTGAAGATGAAAGAACTATACTGGGAAAACAAAGACAATGTGCATCTATGGCCAGCTCATTTTGAAGGACGCAGGACACCTTATTATATGATAGAAAAACTGGCGAATCTGGATCAGCTTAAATCGCATTCAGGATTTACAGTGGCTGCATTTCCCATAAAAATAAAAAATGCAAGCGCAGGATTTGCCAGAGTGGTTGCTTTTGAATCATAATAATATAGCAAGGATTGTTAAACGCAGGATAGGCACGAAACCTGCGGCTATACTCTATTGCAAAATAAATTTATAATAGCATTTTTTGAAGTCTATTGAGTTGCGAAGTTGTGACTATATCTTAAAGACAATACCAGAGAGAACCTCTGGTATCTTAGAAAAATTAGTATTGTTTCCTTTTAATCATTATTTTCGAGAGGAGATTGTATGAGTCATAAACTTTTGATCGCTATGCTAGTCCTTATGCTTTCCACCATGTTCATAGCACAGGTTTCTTCTGAACCAGTTGCCAAGCTTGATCTTAAAGAAATGGTCAAAAAAGCCGATCTTTTATTGCGTGGTGAGCAGAGTGCCATTGAACACATGTATTTCATAGTACGTCGTCCAGGAAGTACTATAGAGAGAAAAACGATCCTCTATCTGAAGGGAAAGCCTTTCAGCTTTTTCCAATGCCTTGAACCAGTCAGGGATCTCAATATTACCCTTCTCAAGAGAGACGGCGATGTCTGGATGTATACTCCATCCGTACGCAAATCCATCAGAATACCTCTTGCCAATATGCATGAAGGTGTTTTAGGTAGCGATTTCACATACGATGATATCATCAATATGTCGACGTTGTCGGATGATTATGAACCAGTATTGGTAGGCGATTCCAAAGCCATGGAAAAAGAACATGGTAAAGTCTATGTTCTGGATTTGACTCCTCTTCCTGGCCGTCCTATCGCTTATAAAAAATTAAGATTATGGATACGCGAGAAAGACAACATTCTTCTGAGACAGCAGTACTATGATGAAAAGCTGCAAGTTACACGCGCTCTTGTCTATAGCGATATCAAAGAAATGGGTGGACGCAACATACCTACCAAACGTACTATGGTTGATCTAAGCAAAGAAGGCTATTCCACTGAGCTTATTTTTATCAATGCAGCCTTCAACACTTTGACAGATGATGAAATTTTTTCTCCCAGGTCGTTGACCGAACCTCCCAAACCTAAATTTTAGGCTTTTGAATAACTCCGCAACTCTTTTTTTATTCAAGTCCTTTCTTTTATGTAAAGAAAGGACTCTGATTTTTTGTTATAACCAATAACTTGACAATGTTAATTTATAGGGATGTACTATGTTTTTCCTTAAAATGGCTTGGAAAAATATCTGGCGGAACAGAAGGCGTACCTTGATCACTCTCATCGTGATGAGCTTTTGCTGTATGTTTATGCTGGTAATGATAAGCTTCGTCTTGGGCTTTCATAAAGGTATCATCGGAAATTCTGTAAAATCAGGAACAGGGCATATTCAGATTCACAGAACAGGCTTTCAGTCAAGACTTTCGCCAGAATATTATCTGGAAGGAAGCGATTCACTAAAAAAAATACTGGAAGAAGAAAATCTGATTCAGCATTATGCAATGCGTATCAAAGGACTAGGGCTTTTGAGTTACACGGCAAAAGCACAGAATTTTACGATGATAGGTATTCAGCCAGAAGCAGAATCTAAGATAAGCTTGTTTTACAAAAAAAAGACATCCACTGTTAAAGGCCCCCTGATAGAAGGAGAATATCTCACAGAAAAGGATCACGAAGAAGGGTATCCCGATGGGGATTCTACAAAAGAATTCCGTCTTCCTGGGCTTTTGATCGGATGCAAGACAGCCAGTAAATTTGGTATAAACATCGGAAGTAAAGTCGTATGTACTATTCAGAGCCTCAAGGGAGAAATAAAGCAACAGCTCCTGGTTGTGCGAGGCATATTCAAGACTTTAGACGATACCTATGACAGGAATGCAGCTTTTATCCATTATAAAACTGCCCAAAAAATTCTGGATTATAGTGACAAAGGCTATTTTTCCGAAATCGTAGTGTTGGCTCAGGATTATTCCCAAATGAAACCTCTTGCGCAAAATTTGAGGCAGAAACTCGCCCCTGAAACATACGAAATTTTCACATGGGATGACCTGAACAGCACATCACTTGGCTTTATGAAATTACAAAAAGTATTTCTTTCCATATATATAGGAATTTTACTCGCCATTGCTGCTGTAGGGATCAGCATCACTGTATTGATGAGTATTTTTGAGCGAGTCATTGAATTTGGAGTCATGCGAGCTGTAGGAATGAGCAATTTCCGTCTTATAGCGTTGATTCTCATCGAATCGGAATGGATGGCGTTCATTAGCTGTATTTTGGGTGGCATTATGGCATTTCCTAGCTGCTATTATCTGCAAAATTATGGACTTGACCTTTCCAAATTCGCCGAAGCCGCGAGCATTACCCCTATCACTCTGGATGCTACAATTTATGCTGATGTCAGATTTTTCTCCGTTTTATTTTGTTTCGCTATTCTACTGCTTCTGGCTTTCGTAGTAAGCCTCTATCCAGCAATCAAGGCCAGCAAAATCAGGATTGTCGAAGCCTTAACATTTGTATAGTCCAATAATTTCAAGGGATTGGAGAAAATTATGCTATTCACTGGTATGGCATGGAAAAATTTGTGGCGAAATAAACGCCGTACTTCCTTGAGCATTCTTTTAATATCGTTTTGCCTGACTGCCTTAATTTTTCTTTTGTGCATGGTACATGGTTTTCAGGAAGAAATTATAAAATCCAGCATCAATACATACACTGGATATTTCCAAATCAATCGTAAAGGCTTTTTTGACAACGAAAGTCTGGCTGCTTTTATTGAAAAACCTGATGCTATCATTCAGGAAATTTCTAGCATACCCCATATAAAAGCAGTGACAACACGCATTTTATCCCTTGGCCTTGTAGGCGGAGGGAACAATTCTTCAGGATGCCTCATCGTAGGAATCCATCCTGATCGTGAAGCCCAGGTAACTACTTTTCGAAATGGCGTCATAAAGGGAAGATTTTTAGAACCTGCCGAACAAAATGCGATTATTATTGGTGTAGACATGGCACAAAGACTCGATCTCCCTCTCCAGGGCGAGGCAACTCTTTTGCTTCTGAGTTCTACTGGAACGATTGAAGCCGTAAATTTGCAAGTAGTTGGGATTTTCGACAGCGGTAATCCTGCTTTCAACAGAAATATGGTCATGGTTTCACAAAGTTTGTTAAGCCAACTCGTTGGATATGGAAATACAAAAGTTTCCCAGATTGTCGTAGCGATAGACCACAATCGCCATCTGGAAGAAACAGCCCAAGCCATTTCTGAGAAACTCAGAAAATTTCAGGCTTTTTACACGGATATTGATTCTTCTACTAAAATTCCCATTGATATGATCCAGGAGTTTGGGGATGTATACGTTAAGATGGAAAAGGGGATAGAATTTGAGAAAAAGCTCGAACTCCTTTCATGGAAAGAAATTCTGCCTGCTCTTGTAGATGTAGTCCAACTGCAAAATATAGTATTGAAAATCATACTCACTGCTGTTTTTCTGGCAGCCTTCATCATAGTCCTGAACGTTACCATCATGGGAGTCATGGAAAGAAAAAGAGAATTTGGAATCCTGAAAGCTATGGGGATGAGATCAAGCCAGTTGGCAAAGCTCATTTTTATGGAATCCCTCATGATGACAGGGGCTGCTTTTGTCATTGGAACAACATTAGGAACAGGGATTTCTCTTTTAATCTCGTATTTCCCGATTGCCATCAGCTCCGATTTACCTCTTTTTAAATTGGGCTTGATAGAGCCTCTGATTAAACCTTTTGTTACAATAAAGTCTTTATTACAGCCTGCCATTGCTGTATGTCTCATTGCCATTCTAGCTCCATTATGGCCTATCTGGGAAATTTCTAAACTAACACCAACGGAAACAATTCGTTCTGTATAAGGATCAAAATATGCTGGTTGCTAAAGCAGAGGGAATAGTTAAAATTTATAAGGGAAACGGCCTGCCTGTTCATGCCTTGCGAGGTTTGGATCTGGAAATACAAGAAGGAGATTTTACGGCAATAGCAGGTCCATCTGGTTCTGGAAAAACAACCCTGCTCAATCTCATTGGAACTTTGGATACTGCTACAGAAGGGAAAATTTTTATCGACAATCAGGATATTTCTAAGCTATTGCCTTATGAACTCGCAGATATTCGTCTGCGAAAGCTAGGATTTATCTTCCAATTCCACAACCTTATTCCAGTACTGACATGCCAGGAAAATGCTGAATTTGTCCTTTTGCTACAAGGTTGTCCTGCTAAAGAAAGAAAAGAAAGAGTGGATAATGTACTCCATGATTTGGGCCTTCTGGAGTTAAAGCATAGATTTCCCAGAGAGCTTTCAGGAGGACAGCAGCAAAGGGTCGCCATTGCGCGTGCTATTGTAAGCTATCCTAAGCTTGTCCTGGCTGATGAGCCTACTGCAAATCTGGATTCTAAAACAGGCCAGGCACTGATTTCCCTTATGCTTGATCTCAATCAAAAATATAAAACAACATTCTTGTTTTCCACCCACGATCCAATAGTCATGGAGGCTGCCAAAAAATTGATTTTGCTGAGAGATGGAAAAATCGTTTCCACACTCAATTCTGTAAAATAAGAAATATTGGCTAAATAAGTTCCTCATAGATATGCTACAATCCAGGGCATCGCCCTGGAAAATGGAACTATTGTAAAGGGGTCTAGTAGATGGAGGAAAATTTTCTTAATGCGTCAGAAAAATATGCCAGACCTTTAGAAGAAGAAATGGAAGAATCATCAACAGGCCAGGAAAATATAAGCATACAAGACAATACTGTATCTCGCCGTGTGACGATTTCTCCAGGGATGTGCGGGCACAATTCTTTGTTTGTAAGCCGATTGGGAGACTGGACATGGGAGACAGTGCAAAATTTATGTGGTGTGAACCCTTATAAAGCTTTTAATGAAAAAGGAAACCCAACCTATCTGTCCTTTTTTTATTTTCATATACAAGGCAGTCCTAAAATTCATTTAAAATCTTTTAATTTTGGGGATGAAATCCATGTCGCTTCTTCTGCCTATCAATCCAATAGCGAATCTATCTATGTCCTTCATAAAATCCGCATGGCATCAGAAGAGCAGAAAGAAACTTCTGCATTGGATATAGATTCTCTGTACAAGAATCCACAGCCAGATTGTATGTATGTTGAAAATTTCAATCGTTGGGTAAGCCGTTTTTCCCCAGAGAGCAATGAAAAGCTCATCAAATCTTCTCCTGTCAATTTTCAATACAAACATCTCCCCAAACTTTCCGACCAATATCCTCCCTGGGAATTCTATAACTACGGCATCAAGCATCTTACTTTTTTACAAGATTCTGAGCATTACCGTCTTCTCATAGATGATTTGAGAACACAATACCAGATAGACATTACAAGAGATATCAATGGTGTTGGGCTTCTTTATTATGCAAGCTATTTTGCGATTGCAGATGAAGCCATTCTAAAATTATGGAAATATCTGGGCGGTTCCGAAAGCCATTTTTTAAACAGAAAGATACTGGATCAAAAAATTTGCTACCTGGGCAATGCGGATTACAATACCAGACTTGATATAACGGTCAAGCTCTGGCAGAATTTGCAAAATAGCCAGGATTATGTATTCAATGTCCTGATTTCTCGCAAGGAAAAATTGATGGCTGTCTGTACCATAAAGACAATAATAGAGGAACAGATACAGGCCGATGCTCAGAAAAGCAATACCAATAAGTCGTCCTCAAGACGAGCTAAGGGGATTGCCATTCGTATTGCGGAAGTCATGGCGGAAATTTTATCTATCCCTAAAAACAAAATAGACCATGAAGCCCATTTTCGCAACTTTGGCCTGGATTCTATTTCTATTGTGGAATTTATCGAGAAACTTTCCAAAGAATTCCATATCGAAGAGAATCTGAATATTGAATTCAACCCTTCCACTTTCTTTGAATTTTCCAACATCAATACCCTGGCTGCTTTTTTGAACGAAAAGCTTCCTGAATCTCATCATCCTGTGCAGACTTCCGCTCCCATATTTCTAACAAAGCAGGAATCCGAATGGATCGAACCTGAGGGTAAAAAAAGGTCGCCCATTGCCATTGTCGGAATGGCGGGAATTTTTCCTGGCTCTAAAAATTGTGGGGAATTTTGGGAAAATCTTGTCTCAGGGAAGAATCTGATTGGCGAGATACCAGAAGAGAGATGGCGATGGCAGCAATATTGGAACGATTCCCAGAAAGAATCCAGAACAGCTCGGTGGGGTGGATTTATCGAAGGCATATCTCATTTTGACTCCCTATTTTTTAAAATATCGCCCAGAGAAGCACAGCTCATGGATCCGCAGCATAGAATATTTTTGCAAACAGCATGGCATGCCATAGAAGATGCAGGATATAGAGTATCTGATCTGGCATTGTCCAAAACAGGCGTTTTTGCTGCACAAATGGCGACAGACTATCTGGAGATACTCAAAGAAAGCGATAATTTATGCGATGCCTATTCCTTTACAGGTGTATCTCACAGCATCCTGGCGAATCGTGTCTCTTACCTGATGAATTTTCGAGGCCCAAGCGAAACTATAGATACAGCATGCTCTAGCTCCCTCGTAGCGTTGCATCACGCAGTGAAATCTATACAGGATAGAGAATGCGATATCGCTCTTGTAGGAGGGGTGAATCTATTGCTGACACCTTCCTGGTATATTGCTTTCAGCCAGGCGGGGATGTTGTCTCAAGAGGGAAAATGCAAGACTTTCGATAAAAATGCAAACGGATATGTCCGAGGAGAAGGATGTGGTGTTCTCGTTTTGAAGTCTCTTCGAGATGCCATTTCTAACAATGATCACATCTATGGTGTAATCCTGGGAACTGCTATGAACCATGGTGGATATGTAAGCGGTCTGACTGTTCCTAATCCCCATGCACAAGCAGATCTTTTGGTGGATGCCTACGAAAAGGCTTCGGTTCCTCCCAACACAGTTGGCTATATTGAAGCCCATGGGACAGGCACGATGCTAGGAGATCCCATTGAGGTCAATGGTTTGAAGAAAGCGTTTACGCATCTGTATGAAAAATGGGGCCAGAAAATAGTGGAAAAACACTGTGGATTGGGTTCGGTAAAAACAAATATAGGCCATTTAGAGGCAGCAGCGGGCATAGCAGGAACCGTAAAAGCTCTTCTTGCCCTTAAGCATAAATATTTGCCAGGAATCGCTAATTTCCAACAATTGAACCCTTATATAGATATAGAATCAAGCCCTTTCTATATAGTGGAAAAAGGACAGAAGTGGGAAGCATTAAAAGACGGTCAGGGGAATGCTTTACCAAGACGCTGTGGAATAAGCTCTTTCGGTATCGGAGGAACCAATGCTCATGTAGTTTTGGAAGAATACATAGCCCCTGAAAAAAAAGAAGAATATCTTCTTTCAGAAGATATGGATAAAAAGCACCTGTTTCTCTTTTCTGCCCAAAACAAAGAAAGACTGAAAGAGCATGCGCTACAGATGTCGGATTTCTTGCCGAAAAGCACTTTATCGCTTAACGATGTTGCGTATACTTTGCAGATTGGCCGCGAGGTAATGCCAGAAAGACTTGCTGTATTGGCAGAAAACAAAGAATATCTGATAGAATCACTAAACCAATACATCCGTGGGAGTGCAACATCCAGAGATATTTTAGAAGGAAATATCAAAAAACAGGCTGCTGAAAAATTTCTCGTAGAAGGTGAAGCTGGTAAAGAATTTCTCAGAATCATCCTGAAAAATCAGGAATGGGATAAACTCGCAAGACTTTGGGTCGCTGGTATCGAGATAGATTGGAATCTTTTATATCCAGACATACAGCCTCATCGCGTTTCCTTGCCAGGCTATCCTTTTGTTCCTGAACGACATTGGATTGAACAATCTACAGCTCAGAAAACCGAGAGCCTGAAAACAGCCAGACTGCATCCTTTGATCGCTCAAAATACATCTACTCTTAGCGAGCAAAAATATTCTACGTTTTTTTCTGGGGAAGAATTCTATCTGAAAGATCATCTGGTATGCGATCAAAAAATTCTGCCTGCTGTTGCTTATATAGAAATGGCAATAGCAGCAGCAAAACTTTCAGGGGATTTGCCGATCCAGAAAATCAGGCAATTGTGCTGGTTTCAGCCTGTCGTTGCAGGGGAAAAGCAAGTGGAAGTTTCCATTGCACTCTATCCTGAAGACCAGGATATTGAATATGAAATCTATTCAGGACAGTCCCCTCAGAAAAAAATACATTCTCAGGGAACGATTGTCTGTAGTGATGCACTTTCCCCTAGAAAAATTTTAGAGGAAATATCTTTGGCTGATATTCAAAAGCGTTGTGGTTCCTCAATTTTCCAAGAAGAATGCTATCGAAAGCTCAAAAATACAGGCCTGGTATATGGAGAAAGCTTTCAGGCCTTAGAAAGCCTTTGCATCGGAGAAGAGGAAGCCCTATCGTTCTTACAGATTCCTCATTCTTGCAGGGAAAATAGAGGAGCATTTCAGTTGCATCCCTCTTTGATGGACAGCGCATTGCAGACAGCAGTAGTAACTATCCTGGACAAAAAATCTCTTTTTATTCCTTTTAGCATGGAGGAAATGGAAATATACGAAAATCTCGATGAAAGCTGCTATGTATATGCAAAAAGACTTGCCTGTGATGAAAAAGCAGCCAGGTTCGATCTATCGCTAACAGACAAAGAAGGAAAAATTCTCATAAAGATGAAAGGTTTATTGCTGCTTCCGTGGAAAAACCCAGCCAAAAATGATCAGGATGATCTTTTGTCTCTTTTGAAAAAATTACAGAACCAGGAATTGGATGTTGCTCAAGTGGAAGATTGGTGTCAAAAATATGAAGCCAGAAAATTCGTTAAATAGACTAGAAATCTTACAAAAAATCAAAGAAAATCTTTTGACTCCAGAACAAGGGTTCAGGATGCTCAAAAATCTGCCTTCGGATACAGCTTCTGTTGAAGAATCTTTCGATACTCTTTATTTCCAGGAAGTTTGGGAAAAAAAATCCATTCAGGACAATTCTTTTCTTTTTTCCACAATGACAGTATTGTTCGATATAGACGAAAGATTGCAGACTGCATTAGAAGACTATTATAGAAAGCGGGGAGAGTCTGGAGAGGTTGTGCTTGTAAAACCAGGTAAGGAGTATGAGCAAACAAGCGAGAAGATCTTTTTCATCCGCCCCGATCAGCCCCAGGATTACCAAAAGTTAGTATCCCATTGGAAAGAAAAGAATTTCCGTCCAGAAAGAGTCATCTATTCCTGGTCAAAAAAAGGACTTTTTCATGACTCGACCGAACTTTCTGTCCGATTGAAAAAAGGGATTTACTCTCTTTTCCATCTCATCCAGGCATGGCTTGTCCAGAAAGTTTCTAAAGCCGATTTTATCTATCTTTATTCAGGAGACTCTATCCAGCCTGATGATGTAGCCATCCATGGGTTTGCCAGATCCCTGCATCAAGAGACTTCCCAGATTTTCTTAAAAACGGTGGAAATAGATGTACCCTATGAGAATACAGACCAAATCGCTTTGCTTGTTATGCAGGAATTTCAGGCGAATCGAGACAATATACAGATTCGCTATAGTAAAAACCAGCGATGGATAAAGACCTTTAGAGAGATGACTTTCCTGGAAGACAGAGGAAATGAAATTTTTCTGAGACATCGTGGAACCTATCTCATCACAGGAGGTGCAGGCGCATTGGGCTTGATCTTTGCCAGGTATCTTGCAAAAGAAACCCAGGGCAACATTCTTCTCTTGGGTCGCTCTCCACTTCAGGAACACCAACGTAAAAAAATAGAGGAGATACGATCTCTGGGTGCCAGGGTGGAATATACCCGATGCGATGTTTCTTTACCAGAAGATTTACAAAATTGCATAGAGAGCTTCCATCGCGAATTTCAGCATATTCATGGTGTTATCCATAGCGCAGGTGTGATCCATGACTCCCTGATCGTCAAAAAAAATTCCAGGGAAATGGATGCTGTCTTTGGTTCTAAAATTTTGGGCATTGTCAACCTGGATAACGCATTGAAAGACGAACCTCTGGATTTTTTTGTGATGTTCTCTTCGATTTCAGCAGCAATAGGAAATATAGGCCAAAGCGATTATGCCTTCGCCAATAGCTTCCTGGATGCCTTTGCAAAGTGGAGAGTATTGCAAAAAAAGCCTGGAAAGACACTCTCTCTGGCCTGGCCTCTATGGCAGGAAGGCGGAATGAAGGTCAGTACTCAAACCCAGGAATGGAGAGAGAATAAAGGCTTAGGTACTCTGGAAACTTCACAAGGATGGATTGCCTTTTCTCATGGGCTGCTGCAAAAAGAGCCATGTCTCTTGGTGATGAATGGACATACTCAAAAGATAAGACATATTTTAGGATTAGAACCTCCTCAGGACAAAAATTCTATATTAGAACCTAAGGAACTTTCTCGTGAAATAGATGTTCCCAGGCTGCGACAAGATTTGATGCAGATAGTTGCTGAAATCCTCAAAGTGGAAGTTTCTCATCTCGATATAGAAGAAGAAATGAGCAACTATGGGTTCGATTCCATTACCATCACATCCTTTATCAATAAGGTAAACACGAAATATGAGCTAATGCTCACTCCTGCAATATTCTTTGAACATCCTAGCATTGGGGGTTTTAGCGAATATATCCAAAAAGAGTATCGAGAAAAGATGCTGCTTCATTATGCAATACAAAAGGAAAAAATTCCCTCAAAAGAATCTTTGCTAGAAAAAGCAGAGCCTGAAATCCCTCGATCCGACAGACCGTTGCGCAGGCTAGAACGCAAAGCCAATCCAATAACCCGAAAAGAAGAAAAAAATCCAGAGGATTTCCGCTATGCACCTATAGCGATCATCGGAATGGCAGGCATATTGCCTGGATCGGCGGATATAGAAGATTTCTGGTATCATCTGGAAGAAAAACACGATCTCATCAGCGAAGTTCCATCCCAGCGATGGGATTGGCAGGCTATACAAAGCGATTCGCTACAAAGAGGCTTGCAGGTGTATGCAAGATGGGGCGGATTCGTCCAGGATATAGACAGATTCGATGCGGACTTCTTCAATATTTCCTCTCGTGAAGCGGATTGGATAGACCCACAGCACAGAATTTTCTTAGAAACGGTATGGAAAGTCCTCGAAGATGCTGGCTACAAGCCATCGTCTCTGTCTGGAAGCAAGACAGGCCTATTCGTAGGAGCGTGTACAGCAGACTATCGTGAAATTTTGAGCCTTGCGAGGGCAACATCAGAAGCCTTGTACCCTACAGGAAATCTGCATGCCGTTCTGGGAAACCGCGTTTCCTATTGGTTTAATTTCCGAGGACCAAGCGAAGTCATAGATACTGCCTGTTCCAGCTCTCTTGTCGCTATCCATCGAGCCATCGCCTCCCTCCATGCAGACGAATGCGATATGGCTATCGCAGGAGGAGTCAGTGCTTTATTGACACCATCGCTTTTTTCTGCTTTTAGCAAGGCTGGAATGCTAAGCCCCGATGGCAGGTGCAAGACTTTCGACCAAAAAGCGAATGGCTATGTCCGAGGCGAAGGCAGTGGTGCAATTTTATTGAAGCCCCTGAAAAAAGCACAAAAAGATGGCAACAACATCTACGCTGTAATCAAAGGAAGTGCTGTCAATCATGGAGGTCATGTCAGCTCTCTGACCGTTCCCAATCCTAATGCACAGGCAGATCTTTTGCTGGAGGCATACACTAGAAGCGGTATTTCTCTGGAAACCATAAGCTATATAGAGACTCATGGAACTGGTACCAGCCTGGGAGATCCCATTGAGGTGAATGGACTGAAAAAAGCATTTTCTAGTTTTTACCAGAAATCAGGAAAAACTTTTTCTACAGAGCCTTATTGCGCTCTAGGGTCTGTGAAGACCAATATCGGACATCTGGAGGCAGCAGCAGGAATAGCGGGAATCCTAAAAGTACTTCTGTCCATGAAACACAAGATGCTGCCAGGTACCGTCCATTTTCATAATCTGAATCCTTATATACAACTAGAAGGAACGCCCTTTTATATCGTAGAGAAAACCCAACCCTGGCCAGCCAAAAAAGAAAACAATGCTCTCCTGCCACGGAGAGCTGGCATCAGCTCTTTTGGCTTTGGCGGGGCCAATGCGCATATCGTTCTGGAAGAATACGAAGAAAAAATCGCAGATTCATCCTCTTCATCCCTAAGCGGATATGTATTCCTTCTTTCTGCCAGGAACGAAGAAAGGCTAAAAGAATACGCCAGGATTTTTGCTGATTTTTTGAAAAAACACCCTTCCTTGAAGCTTTCCGAGCTTACGTATACCATGCAAGTCTGCCGTGAATCCCTGGAGCAGAGAATCGCTCTTTTTGTTGCCAGCATAAACGAGCTACAAGAAAAGCTTGCCCAATATGCTCAGGGAATTTCAGGAATCGAAAATTGTTACACAGGCAATGCCAGGACAGAAAAGGGGAAAGCCGATTTACTTTTAGGAGACGAAGAAGGCGAGATATTCCTGAACAATGTCGTACAAAAAAAACGATGGTACAAGCTAGCACAGCTTTGGGTATTGGGGATAGAGATTCCCTGGACAATTTTGTATGAAGATCCAAAACCTTCTACTCTCTCTTTGCCTGGGTATCCGTTCCAAAAAAAAAGACATTGGATCAAAGCAGAAAATAAAGAGGAAAAAGCCTCTTTTTCTGAATACCAGAACAAATCATTTCCAGTCCATGAGGTAGCATACCAGGCAGACGATTCTGCCCATCAGTTTTTTTATATCCCTCGTTGGATTCCCTCTTCTGGTCGAACAAAAGCTCTCCCCGCTCCAGGAAGAAAAAAAATTTTGTTTTTGTACTCTTCCGATGCCCTGAGTATAAAAGAATCGCTGGAAGAGCTTCATTCTCAGGACGAAATCCAGGATATTGTTTTAAGCACGACAACGAAGATACAAGAGACCATAGCAAATTGTCTGAGCAAGATAGACGATCTGGACACCGTGTATTTTTTAGGAGCAATCCAAAAGGAATTTCCAGAGTTCTATAATCTGGCAGCCATCCGTTCTGTCCAGGATCAAAGCATCCTGTCCTTTTTCAGGCTCACCAAAGCCTTGATAGCAAAGGGTTTTTGTGATCGCCCCCTGGAAGTCAAGATCATTACCAATTCCAGCGTGGAAATAAAACAAGGAGATCTTTTGAATCCAGGTGGAGCGAGTTTGTACGGTTTGTCCTCTTCTTGGAGCAAAGAATATGAGAAGCTAGCTATTTTATGTAGCGATATTGTCCTGCAAGACGATTTATCCGATGTTCTCAGGCAAATCGTTTGGGAAAAAGTCAGGCCAGGCTTTACCCAAATCGCCTTTAGAGAGGGAAAATCCTATTGCAAAGTATTGTATCCCATTTCCTTGCCTTCTGCCCAAAAAACACCCTTCCGAGAAAGGGGAGTGTACTTGATTTTAGGAGGAGCAGGAGGAATCGGACTTGAATTTGCCCTTCATCTTGCCAGCACAGTAAAAGCCCGTCTGGCGTTATTGGGTAGAAGTGAACCCCAGGAAAAGCAGAAAAAAATCTTTGAGGAAATCATTGCACGAGGAGGCGAGATAGCCTATTGGCAGGCAGACGCGACGGACAGAGATTCTATAGAAAAGGCTATAGCAAAGGTAAAAGAACATTTTGGGGCTATACACGGAGTGATCCACTGCGCTCTTGTTCTGCGGGATCAGAGCCTGAGAAATATGAATGAAGAGGATTTCCTTTATGTCATGAATCCTAAATGTATAGGAAGCATTAATTTATACCAGGCAATCTGCAAGGAAAACCTGGATTTCATGATGTTTTTTTCTTCTGCCCAATCTTTTATTTCCATGCCAGGACAGGCCAACTATGTTACAGCTTCGAGTTTTCAGGACGCATTTTCCGTGCATCTTGCGGCCCAATGCCATTTCCCCATCAGGAATATCAACTGGGGATATTGGGGTAATGTAGGGATTGTATCCTCTCAGGATTATCGCAAGAAGATGGAAAAAACAGGCATTTTGTCTATCGAAGAAAAAGAAGGAATTTCCGCCATAGAGAGGATTCTCTCCCAGCCTTGTACTCAGATTGTAGCTTTGAAAGCCCATAAATCTATATTAGATCAGATTCAGGTACAAGAACAGTGCAGGATGGAAGCTTTCCCTGCCTATTTCCCCTCTCTTATCGAGAAAGGCATAGCAATCGTCCGAAATTGGGAGGGAATCAATACGAAAGGCTGGAAGCAAGAGCTGGATGCTTTGAATCGTTTTTCTTGTCTGCTTCTGAGAGATGTCATACAGTGTATGGCTGACGACAAGGCTATTTGGGGGAATCAAGAAGCCATCAAGCAAGTTTTACAAATCGTTCCAGCTTACGACCGCCTGTATGAGGCTATCCTGAAAATGCTGAAAAAGGCAGATTTCCTAAAAGTACAGGGCGAGAGCGTAGCTTTTCCTTCTCATCATGAGAAACCTAAGTTTACAATTTGTCTGGAAAGATGGGAAGAAGAAAAGAAATATATTTTGGCAAAATTTCCTCTCATAGAGTACCATGTCCATTTGCTGGTACATTGCCTGAAACATTACAGGGACATTTTGCAGGGGCGTATTCTTGCTACGGATTTTCTTTTTCCCGATTCCTCTTTGAAGCTTGTGGAATGTATCTATAAAGGCAATGAAATCAGCGACTATTTCAACCGACTGGCAGGCTTTATCACCAAGACCTATATCCAATCTCGCCTGCCTTTGTCATCTTCTGATAGCATCATCCGTATCCTGGAAATAGGGGCGGGAACAGGAGGGACTTCCGCCCTTATTCTGGAAGCCATCGAAGCCTATTCCAGCCAGGTAAATTATGTTTATACGGATATTTCTCCAGCCTTTACAAACTATGGCAAAAAAGAATATGCAGACCGTTATCCCTTCTTGCAATTCTCTTTGCTGGATATAGAGAAAGATGTATGTTCTCAAGGTTACAGAGCTGGCGATTTCGATGTCGTCATCGCTGCTAACGTTATCCATGCAACTCATTGTATTTCTTCTACTCTGAGAAATGCCAAAAGGCTTTTGAAAAGAAATGGATGGCTTATCCTGAATGAAGTAACGGCCTCTCAAGATTATCTGACTCTCATTTTTGGGCTATTGGAGGGATGGTGGCATTTTCAGGACACAGAAGAAAGATTGCCCGACTCTCCACTCATCGGCAGCCCTTCTTGGAAAAGAATCCTGGAGAGAGAAGGCTTTCATTCTGTACAGATTCTACCTTCCCAGGCAGAAGGACTCCAGCAAAGTATCATCGTAGCAGAAAGTGATGGAATAACCTTTGTAGAAAGAAACCTAGAATCCTCTGATTGCCAGAAGTCGAAAGAAACAGTCTGTCTTTTCAACAAGAAAACTCCAGAAAAAGATTCTCTTGTTTCTCAGGAAAAAATTCAGACTTTCATAGACGAGACCATACAGGGAAATCTGGCTAATGTACTGGGAGTAGAGAAGAAGGATATCGAGCTGGATCTGCAATTCGCCGATTGTGGTGTAGATTCGATTCTGGGCATAGAGCTTATCCATAAAATCAATCACAGCCTTGGCATTGGTCTAAAAACAACCATTCTCTTCGATTATACGAATGCCAGAGATTTATCGCGTCATGTCTATCAGGTACACAAGGAATCCATCAGAAAAAATCTGGTTGCAGAAAGCGATACAACATCTCCTCAGGAAGACCAGAAAGAAGATCATCTGCCTGTAAAGCAAGAAATTTTAGCACAGGAACAGACTAACATCGCTAAAGAAATTGCTATCATCGGGATGGCTGGACGATTTCCTGGAGCCAGAGATACAAAGGAATTCTGGCAAAACATAGCAGAAGGCAAAAATTCCATCCGCGAAATCCCCAAAGAACGATGGAATATCGATGAATACTATGATCCAGATCCCCAGAATTCAGAAAAAATCTATTGCAGATGGGGAGGATTTTTAGAAGAAATCGAACAATTCGATACCTTATTTTTCAATATTTCAGGGAAAGAAGCAGAGCTTACCGACCCTCAGCAAAGGCTGTTTTTAGAAGAAAGCTGGCATGCCCTGGAGGATGCAGGCTATGCTAACAAAGAAACCCTCGGTTCTTCTTGTGGCGTTTTTTTGGGAGTTGCAGAAAGCGACTATTATACCAAAATTCCCGATTCATCAAGATCAGCACAAGCTTTCTGGGGCAACGATCGTTCGATCCTGAGCGCAAGGCTGTCGTACTTTCTGGATTTAAAAGGTCCTGCCATAGCAATAGATACTGCATGTTCTTCCTCGCTTACCGCCATCCATCTTGCCTGCCAGAGCATATCGAATGGTGAGATAAAGATGGCTCTAGCTGGTGGAATCTTCCTTACCACAACGCCTCGTTTTTATAAGCTGGCAAGCACTGCCAGAATGCTCTCTGCCGATGGGCAATGTAAAACATTCGACAACAGAGCCAATGGATTTGTTCCAGGCGAAGGTGTAGGCGTTCTTGTTCTGAAATCTCTTGATGCTGCAATCAAGGACAGGGATCATATTTATGCTATCATCAAAGCTTCAGGACTCAACCAGGACGGCAAAACTAATGGAATTACAGCACCCAGTGCCTTATCCCAAACCCAGTTAGAACGTGCTATATATGAAAAAGCCAGGATAAATCCTGAAACGCTGAGTTACATTGAGGCTCATGGTACAGGAACAAAGCTAGGCGATCCCATTGAGATGGAGGCCTTGACAAATGCTTTTCGCTTGTATACAAACAAAAAACAATTTTGTGCGATTGGCTCTGTCAAAACCAACATTGGGCATGCTATCCATGCAGCAGGAGTCGCAGGAGTCATCAAGATATTGCAGGCAATGAATCATAAGCTCATTCCTCCTTCTCTGAATTTTTCTAAGCCAAACGAGAATATTGACTTTGCCAATAGCCCCTTTTGGGTCAATACAAAGCTCCAAAGCTGGAAAAATTCCCCATCATACCCAAGACGCGCAGCGATAAGCTCCTTTGGTTTTAGCGGTACGAACTGTCATATAGTTCTGGAAGAGCCACCCGCTTTCCTGTTGGGAAAAGCATCGCATCTTCCCTGTTACCTTGTCGTATTGTCTGCCAGATCAAAGCAATCTCTGGAAAAAATGATAGAAAATCTAGCATTCTGGCTGGATCAGGAAGGCAAAGACAGTGGTCTTCTTGATCTTGCCTATACTCTTCAGACAGGACGCACTGCTTTTGATTTGCGTTGTGCTTTTGTCGTCAAAGATCACCAGGAACTTTTAGATTGCCTGCGATCCTATGACAAAAGGGAAATATCGACTATCATAGCCAAACCAAACCAAAAAGAGAAAGAAATAGCGCATACTATTCTCCTTGAGCTTGCAGAGGCTTCGGATTCTTCTCATGCAATGTATCAGGAAAAGATGAAAAGATTGGCAAAACTCTGGCTATCAGGAATAGAGATCGAATGGCAAAATCTGTATAAACATCTTTATCCCAGACGTATTCCTTTGCCCTTGTATCCTTTCAGTAGACAGCGATATTGGCTAGAGAAAGAGCCAATACAGAATATTTATGATTCAAAGCTAATCTCCCTTGTATCGAAAATAGAATCTGGCTTACACGAAACAAAATATATAAGTGAGTTCACTGGCCAAGAATTTTTTCTCAAAGACCATCAGGTATCTCATAATAAAATACTGCCTGCTGTCGTCTATCTGGAAATGGCTGCCTCTGCTGCTAACAATGCATTTGGCTTGCCAGCGCGTAAAATACATCATGTAGTCTGGATTCAGCCTGTGGTTGTCCCTGACAGAAAAGAAGTCTTTCTTACTTTGCATTCTGCTCAGGAATCCGTGAAATACGAAATCTATTCTCAAAAAGAGAATAAAAAGATATTGCATGGGCAAGGAGAAATCGTTCTTCAAAAAGGCCATTCGTATTCCCCAGAAGACAGACTGGACATCGTGGGCATTCAGGCCAGGTGTTCCAGAAAAATCGAGAAGGAAGAATGCTATTCTATCTTCCATAAAGCAGGCATAGACTATGGGGATAGCTTTCAGGGAATACAGGAAATTTATGCAAATTCCACAGAGGCTTTGTCTAGCTTAAAATGGAATGGAGTGCATGATCTGGAACGATTTTTCCTCCATCCCTCGATTATGGACAGTGCTTTACAGACTGTCCTGGGATTATTGAAAGACAGCAGCAAAGACTCTTTTGATCTTGCTCTTCCCTTCGCTATGGACAGCATGGAAATATTTTCCTGCGTTGCTACGGCAAAGTATGCTTATATAGAAAAAGAAGCACAGCAAAAGTCAGGTATATTCTGCTGCCAGGTAACAATCAGCGATGAGTATGGACATCCCCTGGTCAGGATGCACGGTCTTTGCCTGAAATCCATTCCAGGAAAGCACCCTCTCTTTATGGAAAGCCCCCTTGATCCGAGGGCTTCACAAAGCGAATCGCTAAGCCAGGAAAAATTTTTATCCCAAACGCAGGAATATCTGAGGAAAGTGCTGGCAGAAGAGACGAAGCTTTCGCTTGATATGATAGATATACAGGCACCTTTTGAAAAGTACGGGATAGACTCTCTCATGATCCTGAACCTGACCCGAAAACTGGAAAACGATTTGGGGCAGCTTCCTAAGACACTTTTCTATGAATATGAGAATCTATCCAGTCTTGCAAAATATTTTCTGGAAAAGCATGAAGATGGTCTGAAAAGAAAATTCTCTGCCAGTTTGCAGATATCCAGGGAAAAGAAAGATAGCCAGGTAGTAAAACAGAACACACAGGAAATCTCTATTCCTTCTATTTCTCAAAGCTCAAGCGATATTGCTATCATTGGCGTAAGTGGACGCTATCCTCAAGCAGAAAATCTCGAAGAATTTTGGAAAAACCTGAAAGAAGGCAAAGATTGCATTACGGAAATCCCGCCAGATCGTTGGGAGCAATCGCTCTACTATGATCCCAAGAAAGGCAAACCAGGAAAAATTTACAGCAAGTGGGGTGGCTTTCTCTTAGATGTGGATAAATTCGACCCTCTGTTTTTCAATATTTCTCCTCGTGAAGCGCACATCATAGACCCACAGGAGAGGCTGTTCCTTGAAATCGTATGGGAAACTTTGGAAGATGCTGGCTATACACGAAAAAAATTGGAAAAGTATCGTACAGGCGTTTATGCAGGCGTTATGTATAATGAATATCCTCTTGTCGCTAAAGAAGAGGGAATGATAGGAGCCTACTCTGGCTATGCTTCTATTGCCAATCGTATTTCCTATTTCTTGAATGTGCATGGGCCTAGCATGGCTCTGGATAGCATGTGTTCTTCGTCTCTAACTGCCATCCACCTTGCCTGTGAGAGCATTGCAAGAGGAGAAATCGAGCTTGCGATTGCTGGAGGAGTCAATGTTACCATCCATCCCAACAAGTATGTCTATCTCAGCCACGGGCATTTTGCTTCTAGCGATGGACGATGCCGCAGTTTTGGCGAAGGTGGAGATGGCTATGTCGCAGCAGAAGGGGTAGGTGCTGTACTTTTGAAATCTCTGGATCGTGCTGTAGCAGAGAGGGATCGTATCTCCGCCATAATCAAGGGCAGTGTTCTCAATCATGGAGGGAAAACCAGTGGATATACCGTTCCTAACCCAAATCTACAATCTGCATTGGTTCGAGAGGCTTTGCAGAAAACAAAAATAAATCCCAGAACGATAAGCTACATAGAAGCCCATGGAACGGGGACATCTCTGGGTGATCCCATTGAAATTTCTGGATTATCGAAAGCATTTGGCTTCTTTACCACAGATAGGAAATATTGTGCGATTGGTTCCGTCAAATCGAATATCGGACATGCAGAATCAGCGGCAGGAATAGCAGGTATAAGCAAACTCTTGTTGCAGTTCAGAGATAAAAAGCTGGTTCCTTCTTTGCACTCTCGAAGGATCAACCCTCATATCCAGTTTGATCAATCGCCTTTTTATGTACAGCAGGAACTGGCAGAGTGGAAGCGTCCTTCTCTCGTTGTTGAAGGGAAAGAGGAAATTTTTCCGCTCAGGGCAGGCATCAGCTCGTTTGGAGCAGGAGGTTCTAATGCTCATATCATCCTGGAAGAATATATCCCATCCTATTCCTCATCTTGTGCAATGGATACTTGCATTATCGTTCTTTCTGCAAGAAATGAAGAGAGACTCAGAGCCTATGCCCAAAAAATGGCGGATTTCCTCGTAAAAAAAGATCAAGAAAGCGATATTGTAAGGCTTGCCTATACCTTGCAGACAGGCCGCGAGGCTATGGAAGAACGCCTGGCATTTCTTGCCAGTAACCTTGGGGAAATCATCCAAAAGCTGGAAGATTTTGTTCAGGGAAAACAAAATATAGAAAATTTCTACCGAGGCTCAGTAGGTGATAGAATCCTTCAAGACGAAAGAAAGACAGAACAGGAGATTCAGAAATTTTTGCAGGAAAAAGCTTATGATAGAATAGCAGCCCTCTGGGCATCCCATGTAGAAATAGAGTGGGATTTGCTATATTCTTCTCCTAAGCCTGTAGCATGCTCCTTGCCTGCATATCCCTTTGCCAGAGAACGGTATTGGTTCAAGCAGGATAAAGAAAAAAAATTGCCTTCTGTGCAGATTTCTTCAGCAAAAGAAGACGCCACGGACATTCTCTACTACGAAAGTATCTGGCAGGAATCCGTTCTGGAAAAAAATATTCCTTTGCCTCATGATCTTTTGTTGGTAGGCCAGCAGAATGAAATCTCGGACATCTTGAATTCCAAGGGAATAGAGCGCGTCATTCGTGTGATGCCAGAGAAAGATAGCTATGGAAAATTGCTGGGCTCTATCTTTCCAGATACCATTGTCTATTTTTTCTCAAGGGATTCTTTTTCTCTGGAGGAAAAATCGTTAAAGCAAGATTTAGAACAAGGAATCTATTCTTTTTACCAGCTTGTACAGTGTCTTCTTTCCTCGAAAAAAGGAAATTCTGTAAACATTCTATACGTTTATGAAAGCCAAGAAGAACATCACCCTCTGGACTCCGCTATCTCTGGTTTTGTAAGAACACTGTATCAAGAAAATCCACAATTTCATTGCAAGGTAATAGCGATAAATCATGGTGTATTTCCTGTGTCTAAATCGCAAATAGCAGAGATTTTATGGAAAGAAATGCAGTCTTCACTAAAAGAAGAAATAGAAATTTCCTATCAGAATGGGAATCGCATGGTGAAAAAACTCAGGCAGGTTCCTGCTCCGCTAAGTCCGTGTTTACCCTCTCTCAAGCAAAATGGCGTTTATTTAATCACAGGCGGTATGGGAGGGCTAGGGTTGATCTTTGCAAGGGATCTGGCGGCTCGATTCCAAGCCAGGCTCGTACTTTCTGGGCGAACAGAGGTGAAAGATGTAAAGCAAAGTGAATTGAAAATGCTCTATGACCTGGGAGCGAAAGAAGTTCTCTATGTCAAAGCCGATTGCAGCAAACGCCAGGAAATATTTCATCTTCTCGAAGAAACCCGTGTCCGCTTTGGCAAGATAGACGGTGTTTTCCACAGTGCTGGAGTGATTCGCGATTCCTTTATCTTGAAAAAAACGCCAGAAGAAATCCATGCTGTCCTGGAACCCAAGATATACGGAGCAATTTTTTTAGATGAACTCACGAAAAATGATGATTTGGATTGCTTTGTACTTTTTTCTTCTCTTTCTGCTGTAACAGGGAATCTAGGCCAAAGCGACTATGCTTATGCCAATGCATTCCTGGATGCTTTTGCAAGAATCAGAAATGCCTGGGAGGAAAAGGGAAAGCGTAAAGGCCGTAGCTTGTCTATGGGATGGCCCCTCTGGAAAGAAGGCGGAATGCACGTTGCCCCCTCCATTGAGAGCTATTTGAAAAAAAGCTTTGGACTTGTGCCTCTTGAGACAAAGCATGGTATCCATGCCCTGGAACATGCCTTGAGCCTTAACATACCTCATCTGATCGTAGTGGAAGGAATCCAAGAGCAGCTTCGTTCCTATCTGGAAGGTTCTCCTGTAGAAACAAAAGAAAAGAATGAATCTGCCTGGAACAACGATTTGAAAGTCATCCTCCAGGAAAAAACCGAGGTTCTCTTGAAAGAACTTCTATATCAAGAAACTCAGATACCCTCAACACAAATTCAGGCTCAGGAAAATTTTGCCAGCTATGGAATAGACTCTGTGATGATTTTGAATATCATTACGGAACTGGAAAATATTCTAGGGCCAATATCTCCCAAAACATTATTCTTCGATTATCCTAGCGTTCAGGAAATGACAGAGTATCTGACACAAAAATACCATGAACCACTGTTCAGACACTTTGGGATGGAGAAAAAAGCAGAAAGCACGGAAAAGAAGGGATTGCCAGAAATTTCTCTTCATGAGCCAGAGCAGGAGAGCAGCTCAATTCAAGATATAGCGATTATCGGAATTAGCGGGCGATATCCTATGGCTGAGGATCTACAGGGATTCTGGGAAAATCTCCAAAAGGGAAAAGACTGCATCACCGAAATCCCCGCGGAGCGTTGGGACTATGAGCCTCACTACGATCCAGATAAATCCAGAAAGGGAAAAACCTATACGAAATGGGGTGGATTTATTTCCGATGTGGATAAATTCGATCCTATGTTTTTTAAAATTCCTCCCAAAGTAGCCCAATCTATGGACCCACAGCAACGGCTTTTCCTGGAAACAGTCTACTGTGCTATAGAAGATTCTGGATATACCAAAAAGAATCTTGTGGCAGGCGGACGAGATGTGGGTGTTTTTGTGGGTGTCATGTGGAACGAATACCAGCTCTCTAATGAGCGGGCTTATAAACAAGATAGACCATCGTTCGCAGATGCTTCATATTGGGCTATCGCCAATCGTGTTTCTTATTTTTTCGATTTTCATGGGCCTAGTATGGCCGTAGATACTGCCTGCTCCTCTTCCCTCACAGCAATTCATATCGCTTGCGAAAGCATTCGCCGCAAGGAATGCTCTGTAGCTGTTGCAGGAGGAGTCAACATCTCTATTCATCCCGCAAAATATATACTTTTGAGCCAGGACAGGCTTCCTTCCAGCGATGGTCGTTGTCGTAGCTTCGGAGAGGGAGGGGATGGATATGTCCCAGGAGAGGGAGTAGGTGCTGTAGTACTCAAGCCTCTGTCCAAAGCCGTCCAGGATAAAGACCATATATATTGCGTGATACGTGGTTCCTCCATCAATCATGGAGGCAAGACTCAAGGGTTCCACGTACCCGATGCCCAGTCTCAAACACGGTGTCTGACAAAAGCATTGGAAAATGCAAAGATTTCCCCTAGGGTCATCAACTATGTAGAAGCGCAAGGAACAGGGACTGTACTAGGCGATTTCGCAGAGATAGCCGCACTTACGGAAGTGTTTAATAGATATACCAAAGATCGGCAGTATTGCTCTCTAGGCTCTGTAAAATCAAACGTAGGACACCTGGAAGCAGCAGGTGGTATAGTCGCTGTAAGCAAAGTCTTATTACAAATGCAGCACAAGAAACTGGTTCCTTCGCTACATTCACAAAAGCCCAACTCCAAGATCGTCTGGGAACAAACACCTTTCTATTTACAGCATACTCTCGAAGATTGGAAAAGGCCTGTTTGCGATGGCAAGGACTACCCAAGAACCGCTATTGTGAGTTGTTTTGGTGCAGGTGGCTCCAATTCCCATCTTATTCTTTCGGAATACGAAAGCATAGATTCTGTTGCACCTAAAACAGAATCTTCTGAAGAACTTGTGCTTATTTCCGCTCAGGAAGAAAAACAGCTTCAGGAATCCATAAAGAAATATCTTCTGTTTTTACAAAACAGACCCGACATTTCCCTGGAGAATCTTGCTTATACAACACAAACAGGCAGAGAGCATTTCGCAGAGCGACTGGCCATCGTTTGCAAAAGTCTAAAAGATCTGATCGAAAAGCTTTCTCTTGCTTCTGATACATCAGAAGCAACCGAGGGAATATACAGAAGCAAAAAGAAAAGCAAAAAAGAAATGGTATCGGAAAAGGAACAAAAAGAGCCAGGATTCTTTATCGAATTGCTCCGAAAAAGACGTTTTTTTGATATAGCATCCTATTGGGTAAAAGGAAGCGATATTCCGTGGGAAGCACTAGAAAAGCACCCCCAAAGAATTTCCCTACCGACCTATCCCTTTGTTAAAGAAAAATGCTGGGTTATGATAGAATAAGCGGTGAGAATTAAATAACTTCCTCATAAGATTTCACCGCAGAGACGCAGAGAAAGAGAGAATAATAACGCAAAATATTGTCTCTGCTTCTGCGTATTATTCATATTTTTTATAGTATACCTACATTCCGCACTTAAAAATTGAAGTTTTCGGAATTATGGATGAAGCGT
>CALKWO010000042.1 GCA_938003875.1 uncultured bacterium | reverse complement strand
ACCACGCTTCATCCATAATTCCGAAAACTTCAATTTTTAAGTGCGGAATGTAGGTCAATAAATAGCCTATAAATAAAATAAATCATCCAAAGATTTCTTGATGAAATAAATATCTTATGCTATTATAGCTATAATTACCAAGTGTGTTATATCAACATATTTTTTGAAGGAGAGTATGAATGAAAACAATACTTTTTCTCTTCCTCATGCTGATTCTCCTGATGCCAGCGCATTGTGTACCCTATTTTTATGTTGCCTTGCGCTCCAGCAATGGACTCTATCAGGTAGGGCAAACAGGCAGTGTCACACAGGTTTCAATCTCAGGTATTTCTGATGCCTATATTGTCAAGCGATATATGGAAGACAAGCTTTTGGTTTCCGATCATGGCGGAAACCGTGTTTTGGTTCTGAACCAACAGGGACAAACTCTTCGCAGTACATCGCTTTCGGGCTATACGACTGGTGTTGGCTCTACTCCAGATGGAACTATATACTATAGTGCCTGGAGTTATTCCAATATCTGGGAATGGACACCTACGGATCAGGTTTCTACTTATGCTGGCAGTTACTCTAGTATTTTTGGAGGAGTAGCAATTACCAATGTAGATGGAAAGAACTATGTTTATGCAGCGCATAGCACCGCTGTATCTAAGATAGACCCTGTGACAAAAAACTATACCACGATCAACATTCCAGGATATTCCTGGCCCAATCTCGTGAGTGATACCCAGGGAAATGTCTTTACCTATGGAGTCTATGGTTCAGAAAGCACAATCACAAAAATTGCACCCAACAACGCAACAAGTACATTCTATACTGCCAACAGTGGTTCTACCATCGCAGGCATAGACTATAGTATATGGGATAGCAAGTACTATGTCCTCGAAGAAAATAGTTCGGGTCAATTCAATATCTATACAACTTTAGATGGCACGAATAAAAACCTCTATCTATCCAACATAAGTGGTATTGCCAGTGGAACACAGGCTGGATTTGCTGTTTTCGACACGGAATTTGTCAATATTCCTGAGCCAGGAAGTTTGCTTTTATTGGCTTTAGGAATGCTGTTCTGTAAAAGAAAGTTTTTTTAAGGAAAAATGCAATGACAAAATCTATGCTTCTTGTTTTTTCTCTTTTTGTTATTACTCTGTCACCTCTTATGGCTCATTGCCAGATTCCCTGTGGTATTTTCGAAGACAACCTCCGCTTTGATTTGATGAAAGAACATTTTGTTACCATTGAAAAATCGATGAAAAAAATCATAGAGTTGTCTTCAGAAAAAACAATAGACTACAATAATCTAGTTCGTTGGGTGATGAATAAAGAGCAGCATGTCGAAGAGCTAACTCATATCATCACATACTATTTTATGGCACAAAGAATTAAAGTCGTAGAGACGGCCAACCCTAATTTTGTACTTTATACACAGCAAATTACTGTACTGCATAAGCTTCTCGTGGTTGCCATGAAATGCAAACAATCTACAGATCTTAGCTTGATCGCTACTCTGCATAGCCTACATGCTGAATTGAAAAAATTGTATTTTGGCGACACAAAGAACGATCATCCCCATAAACACTAAGTTTTTTTAGCCCCTTAAAAAGGGGCTTCTCTATTCAAGGAGATTCTTTTGTCAGAAAAACTACTTCAACAGATTGCAAAAGAGCTGGAAATTCCTATAGCAAAAGTAGCAGCTACTGTAAAACTTTTAGATGATGGAAATACCGTTCCCTTTATCACCCGCTATCGTAAAGAGGTTACAGGGGGTTTGGATGAAGAAAAGATCAGGGCAATTGAAGAAAGAATCCAGTATCTCAGAAATCTGGAAACCCGCAAACAGGAAATCCTCGAAAAAATTCAAGCTTTAGGGAAATGCACACCTGAATTGCAATCGCAAATCGAAAATGCCTATACCCTGAAAACACTGGAAGATCTGTATCTGCCCTATCGCCCTAAAAGGCGCACCCGTGCTATCATTGCAAAAGAAAAAGGCTTAGAGCCTTTAGCGCAAAAAATTTTAGAAAATGCAATGGAAAGTCCTGATAGTCTTGCATTGCCTTATATTTCCGAAGAAAAAGAACTTCCTGATATAGAATCCGTATGGCAAGGTGCAATGGATATAGTAGCGGAAGCTCTTTCTGAAGACATCAAAGTACGGGAAAAAGTACGAAAAGAAATGATGAGCCAGGGGATTCTCGTTTCCCAAAGAAGCTCCAAGGAGTCAGAAGACGAAGAAATCTACAAAGACTATTTTGAATATGAGGAAAGTTTGTCTCAGATTCCTCCTCACCGTATTTTAGCTTTGGACAGAGGAGAGGAAGAAGGCATCCTCAAAATCAAAATCCAGCTTGCTTGTGAAAAGCTCTGCCAGGATATTGTCCAACCGTATCTTATCAATCCCTCTTCTCCCTTGATAAGCTTTTTGAAAGAAGCTTTAGATGACGGCTATGACAGGCTTATTTTTCCTGCAATATCACGAGAAATAAGGCATGAGCTTACAGAAAAAGCTCACCTTCATGCTGTGGATATTTTTGCAAAAAATTTGCGAAATCTTCTGATGCAGCCACCCATGAAAGATATGTGCATTCTTGCTATAGATCCAGGCTATGTGAGCGGGTGCAAGCTGGCTGTGCTGTCGTCTTCAGGGGATCTTTTGGCATACGATGTTATGTTCCCCCATCAGCCCCAAAAAAAAACAGACCAGGCAAGAGCGATTATCTTGAAGTACTACCGCCAATATGGTTTTAAATCTGTCGTGATTGGAAATGGAACAGCCTGTAGAGAAACAGAGGAACTGATATCTGATTTGATCCAGGAAGAAAAACTAGACCTGGTATATACCATTGTCAGCGAAGCAGGAGCATCTGTTTATTCGGCTTCTGAAGCAGCAAGAGAAGAATTTCCTGAGCTAGACGCAAGCTACAGAGGAACGATTTCCATTGGCCGAAGGTTGCTTGATCCTTTGGCAGAGCTTGTAAAAATTGACCCTAAAAGCCTTGGAATTGGATTATACCAACACGATATCAACCCCAAGATGCTGGATAAAGCACTATATGATGTTGTGGAATCGGTTGTTAACTATGTAGGAGTAGATATCAACCGTGCTTCTGTAGAACTGCTTTCCTATATTGCAGGAATCAACAAGCGATCTGCCAAAAACATTGTCAAATTCCGCAAGGAAAAAGGCAGCTTTAAAAACAGGGAAGAATTCAAAAAAGTCAGTGGAATCGGAGAAGAAACCTTCACTCAGTGTGCTGGCTTTTTAAGAATTGCCAATGGTGAGAACCCTCTGGACAATACTTCTATCCATCCAGAAAGCTATAAAGTTTGCGAAGATCTTCTCAAAATTCTCAATGAAGATCCTTCTAAAATCTTTGAAAGAAACAGTTTTATCCAATTCAAATTAAAACAGCAATTCAATGAACAGGATATTTTGAAAAAATTACAGGTTGGAAAACCTACTTTTCAGGACATCTTGGATAACCTGAAAAAGCCTGGACGAGATCCCAGAGAATCTGTACCTCCGCCTATCTTCCGAAAAGGAATTTTGACCCTCGATGATCTTGCACCTGGAATGGAGCTTCAGGGAACTGTCAGGAATGTAGTAGATTTTGGAGCCTTTGTAGACATTGGGGTGAAAGTAGATGGGCTGGTACACGTTTCCCAGATGTCCAAACAATACGTCACCAGCAGTCTGAGTGTCTGCAAAGTAGGCGATAATGTCAAGGTAAAAATCCTGAATATCGACAAAGGCAGAAAACGCATCAGCCTGACTATGGTTCTAAGCTAGGTAGTGCGGTAAAAATTTGGGGTTCTTTTTTATTTTGTCAAAAGACTTTTGTCTCATCACCTGGCTGGCAAGTCAGGTACTTGTATAATTTTCTAGTGATGCCTGTTTTTCTCTAGCCAGATTCTTTTTCTTTTGATAAAATCTATAGGTAAAATCACGATATGCAACCCAAATAAAATATATTCTAACAACTGGAGTATTGCGATATGAAAGGTATTCCTATTTTTTTTGGTGAAATTGCCATAGAAGAAGGATATATAGATGAAGAGATGCTCAGGGAAGGATTAGAGATCCAGAAGCTTCAAAAAAAGCCTGTGCTATTAGGAGAAATTTTTCTTGCAAAAGGCTGGATGCTTCCTGAACATATCACTCGTATTCTAAAAATACAGCAAAATTATAAAAATAAGCTGGAAAATGAATATTTTGCCCATATAGCCATGAAGAAAAAATTGCTGACACTCAAGCAAGTTCACGAACTCCGCAAAAAACTAGCTGTGGAATCAGCAGAAGGCCGTATGACAAATATGGCGAATCTTGTGATGAATGACAACAGCCTTTCTTTGCCTTTAGTAGAAGAAATTATCAAAGACACAGAATACCAATATTTTTATAATCTCAGAAAACAGCAAAAAAGCCAGATAGGAAATTATGAACTCGTAGGGAATGTCATTAATCTAAAGAAAACAGTCATTTATAAAGCGATTCAAACGGAATTGGAGAGGGTCGTTGCCGTTAAGGTATTGCAAAAAGAATATGAGACTTCTGAGTATATTCAGGAATTCTTCAAAGAAGCAAAAGCCTCGGCACGCTTCAATCATCCTAATCTGGTCAATATTTACGATACAGGCTTGAAAAACAATGCATATTATTATGCTATGGAATTTGTCGATGGAGAAAATCTTTCTCAGAAGTTGAGCGATGAAGGGCGACTTCAGGTTGGAGAGGCCTTAAAAATCATCAGACAGGTTCTTCAAGCACTGGAGCACATCCACACATTCCAATACATTCACGGGAAAGTAAGTCCAAGAAATATAATTATCAGGGAAGATAAAGTATCTAAACTTTTGGACTTAGGCGGATGCTGTAAGGCCAATAAAGAATATACATCGAAAGTCAGTAAAATGCCTCAATACATGGCACCAGAACAGTTTAAAACCAGCTTATGGGATGTAAGAACCGACATTTATTCTGTAGGGGCAACATTCTATCGAATGCTCACTGGCAAACCTCCTGTTTCAGGGAAAACATTGGAAGAAATTAGAGAAAATGTTTTTCAGCAAGAGCCTGCGCCCATACAAGAGATAGATTTTACGATCCCTGAAGACCTGGCGAAAATAGTCCATAGAATGATGCGTAAAGACCCTCAAAAACGCTATCCTGAAATCAAAAACGTCTTGATCGCTTTAAGAAAAATTTTGATTTAGCCATGAAGAAAGAAATAGAACGCAAATTTCTGGTACAAGGTGAAGAATGGCGTAAGAACGCTCAAGGGGTTCTCTATCGCCAGGGATATCTCCTTACAGATAAAAATAAGGTAATCCGCCTGAGAGTAGCAGGCGATAAAGGCTATCTGACGATAAAGAAAAAAAACGAAGGAATACAGAGAGAAGAATTTGAATACAGCATCCCTAAAGAAGATGCAGAGAGCCTGCTACCTCTTTGTGAGCCTGTCATTATAGAAAAAATCCGATATACTCTGAATGCAGATCACGGCCTGGTATGGGAAATAGATGAATTTTTAGGAGAAAACCAGGGGCTGATACTTGCCGAAATTGAGCTAAAGGAAGAAACACAAGAATTTTCGCTGCCTTGTTTTATTGGGAAAGAAGTTTCGTTTGATCCAAGATATTTTAATTCTAGCCTTAGCAAAATGCCCTATCAAAAATGGGCATGCAACTGCAAAATGGAGTAGATTACCAGGGGCGTTGCCCCTGGCTATTATATTTCGCCCCTTCGGGGCTAAAATTTGGAATATAGCTTAAAGTGCATTTATCACTAAAACTATAATTTCCTATACACTAAATTAAAGGGGGATATGAAATGAAAAATGCTATTTTGTTATTATTTTTAGGATTTGTTTGTTTTGCTTTTTGTGATGAAAACACCTTGTGGCTTGATCTGGAAAAGGTCTATACTACCAATATTTCTCTAAACGATACAGATTGCAGGCCTTCTATCAGCAGGATACGTAAACTGTTTTACGATGGTACTCTTTGGGATACTGTTATTCCTGATGCAAAAGAATATAAAAAACCGCAAGATGCAGTTTCTCTGGCATTTCAAAAAAAATATGCTGGTGAAATTTTGATTTTTGCAGAAAAGGAAGACATAAAACACATGTTGGCAGGGCTAGATAGCTATTTTCATGCTAAAACTGTCTTTGGTAGAGAGATTGTGGATTGTGAAGAGATTTCTTCCAGAGAAGGGATGATGAACTACGATCTTTGTACATGGCTTGGAGATATAGCCAGTGCTCTGGCGATTTCCAAAAAGCAAAGCATCCCTTTGGAAAAAGCCTTTGCTGCCTATGCAAATACACTTGACCTCAAGGCGAATATAGCCGCTTTCCGAATCGCCAGGCTTGCTGCTCCCTATATGAAAGAAACTTACAAGTTCCCCCTTGTGGAGCTTTGTAGAACACACTACTACAACTGGCACAATTTGCAAGAAAGACAAAAGTTCTTACAGGAATATTTTTCCTCTTTAGGATTGATAATACAACAAGACGGACAGGGGCAATGGCAATTTACCCAGGCATCGCAACAAAACTTTCTCAAGAACTATACTGGAAAAGTAAAAACAGCAGCCTTAGCATTTTATTTCAGTGGCTCAAGATTTATTTTCAGTGATAGCGAATGCCAGGCAACCTTGAATCTTTTTTTGGCCGAAATGCAAAAATTCTATAGCAAATAATTTTATTTTACAGGGGTTGATGATGAGCGAATTGCAAAAACAGGATATACAATTTACCATCAATGGTAAAAAGTGGCAAGGAAAAGTGCATCCTATGAAACGCCTATTAGACACAATCCGTGAGGATATTGGTCTGAAAGGAACAAAAGAAGGATGCGGAGAAGGCGAGTGTGGAGCATGCACTGTCCTGATGGATGGTAAGCCTGTAATGAGCTGTCTTGTGCCTGTCTGTCAGGCAGATGGGCATGAAATTCTTACGATAGAAGGTCTTGAAGAACAAGGGAAATTGCATCCTTTGCAGGAAAGCTTTGTCAAAGAAGGCGGTGCCCAGTGTGGTATATGCACACCAGGGATGATTCTGAGTGCCGCTGCTTATTATAATGATCCCAGGATAGCGAAAGACCTTCCAGAATCCATTTCTGGTAATTTATGTAGATGCACAGGGTACACCAAAATTTTCTCATCTTGCCATCATGCTATGGATAAGAAGGAATCTTGTTGTGGAGGGAAAAAATGAGAAACTATCTGCAAGACTACCGTATTCTTTCCTGCCATTCTCTCAAAGAAGCTGTCCTTGCTTTACAGGAAACCCCTACGCCTGTTCCCATTGCAGGAGGGACAGACATTATGGTATACCTTAACTATCATAGACTTCCTGTTGGTACATATCTGGATTTGACAAGCATCCCTGAGCTTAAGACATCTATTGAGATTCGAGAGAAGGAAGTTGTATTTTCAGCTCTGACAACCTATATGGATGTTCGCCTAAATTCTTTCTTTGCATCGAATATGCAAATGCTTTCTCAGGCAGCACAAGTCGTTGGCTCTATAGGAATTCAGACAAGAGGAACGTGGGCAGGCAATATAGCCAACGCATCTCCTGCTGCTGATGGAGTTCCTGCTCTTATGGCCTATGATGCGTCTCTGATTCTTGTTTGTGCATCTGGGGAAAGAGAAGTTTCTCTGGCGGATTTTTATCATGGATATAAGAAAATGGATCGTAAACAGCAAGAAATAATAAGCAAGATAAAAATACCCATTCCACAGATCAAGTCTCGTGAATACTACCGCAAAGTCGGAGAACGAAAGGCGCAGGCTATTTCTAAGGTCATTTTAGCAGGAAGACTGGCACTGGATGAGCAGAAAAAAATCCAACATATCAGAATAGTATATGGTAGTGTTATGCCCTATACTTACAGAAGTAGAACAACAGAAAACTTGCTTTTGGGAAAAGAATTGACTCAGGATACTATCCACCAGGCAGTCCGCCAGATAGGGGAAGAGCTAAAACCGATTGACGATGTCAGATCTACAGCTCACTATCGCCGTAAAGTAGCGCAAAACCTCCTGCAAGAGTTTCTGGAAGGATGAGAAATTATATCGTAGTTCTTCTTTATGAAAGATAAAAGGCTTATGAAAAAGATTTTGTTTATTTGCTTTTGCTTTTTTTTGAGCTTTGGGGGATGCAAAACACCAACAGAAAAAAGGAATATAGCTATGGATTCTGCCACTCCCCCAGAAACTTTACAACAGCTTTCTGAAGATTTGGATGTCTACACTCGTGTCAAGGTAGGGGAAAACGAAAAGACCCCTCTTCCTGCTCTTCAAAAGCTGGCAAAAGATAAGGATCTTTATGTGCGGGAAGCAGTGGCTAAAAATCCTTCTGCCACGCCTGAAATTTTGGATTCATTGGTCGTTCAGGAGCCTGTAAACCCAGAGAATAAGGAAAAGGAAGAGCAAGAAGATATTACCATCATCAAAAAAGCCGTGGCAGAAAATCCTAAAACTTCTACTCAAACGTTGCTCAGACTCGCAGGAGAAAATTCAGAAATTCTTTTGGGGGTGGCTTCTCATCCCAATACTCCCATAGAAATCTTACAAAAATTATCTCAGCATAAAGAAGTACAGATAAGAGAAGCCGTGGCAGAAAATAAAAATACGCCCCTGGATATTCTCATCAAAATGATTTCGGATGAGAGCGAATGGGTAAGAGCTTCTATAGCGCGAAACGCTAAGACCCCTCTGGAATATCTGGAAAAGCTCAGCGACGACAAGAGCAATAAGGTAAAGCAGTATTGTCTGGAATCCAAAAGAAAAATCGCGCAAAAAACCGATTTAACAGAAAAAGAAATAGACTCTTTATCGAACGATAAAGATGTAAATATAAGAAAGCTCATGGCAGCCCATGAGAATATTTCCGAGTTCACTTTGCAGGTACTTTCCAAAGACAGCGACAGTACTGTAAGAGAAGCGGTAGCAGGCAACGCTAAAACGCCCAGATACATTTTAGATGATATGGCATCCGATGCCAGTCCTTTTGTCAAAGACAGAGTCTCTGCCAATCCTAAAACCTCACCAGAAAAACTGGAATTGCTCAGCAAAGAAGGAGGGGAGAGAAAGCGTTGGATAGCGACAAACTCCAATACACCAGAGAAAATCCTTATTTCTCTTTCTTTTGAAAGGGCTAAAAGTGTAAGAGAAGCGGTAGCAAAAAATCCCAAAACACCACAAGGTGCTCTTGCAAAACTTCTTCTGGATGAAGACAGTGAAGTGCGTAAAGCGGCTGCCAGCAACCCCCGTACGCCGCCAAAACAGATGGCGATAGAAAAGGCAAAAGAATTTATCCAGCAATGGCAGGATTCCTTGAAGTAGTATTGCGAATTTCATCTACAGAAAAGGAGAGATTATGATTCATCCCACTGCAATCGTCAGTCCAAAGGCGAAAATAGGGAATAATGTTAGTATAGGACACTATACCGTTATTTATGACAATGTAGAGATTGGAGATAATACTGTTATCGAAGGTTTTTGCGAAATTGGCTATCCTACGAAATTAGCAGAAGGAAAGCCATTGGTTCTTGGTAATCATTCCTACATACGATCCCATAGCATTTTTTATGAAGGCTCAACGTTTAAAGAAAAATTGGTGACAGGGCATCGAGTTACCGTTAGAGAAAAAACTCATGCAGGGCTTAATTTACAAATAGGCACACTGTCCGATTTCCAAGGGGATTGTGAAATCGGGGACTATGTCAGAACCCATAGCAACGTCCATATAGGCAAGCATTCTAAAATCGGAAATTATATATGGATATTCCCCTATGTCGTTCTCACGAACGATCCTCATCCTCCTAGCGAAGTCATGATGGGAGTAACGGTGAAAGATTTTGCAATAATAGCCACCATGACTGTCATCCTGCCTGGCGTTACGATCCATGAACACTCCTTGGTCGCTGCACACAGCATGGTCAATAGAGATGTTCCTCAAGGCATGGTGGTGGCAGGGCATCCAGCAAAGGTTATATGCGAAGCATCTTCTGTAAAGTTTAAAAACAATAAAGAATTAAGCGTATACCCCTGGCCAAGACACTTTCACAGAGGATATCCAGATTCTGTTATCGAGGAATGGAAATTAACTTTTGGTGAAATTAAGGTCTAAGATGCTGTAAAAAAATAACGAGGAGATATCTTGATGGAAATAAAAGCTGATGAAAATTTGGTTGCTTATTGTGGTCTTTATTGCGGCGCATGCCATTCTTACTTAAAAGAAAAATGCCCTGGATGCCATAAAAATGAAAAGGCAACATGGTGTCAGATTCGATCATGCTGCATGGAAAATAGCTACTCATCTTGTGCTGATTGTAAAAAATTTCAAGATGCAAACGAATGTAAAAAATTCAACAACATAATATCCAAAATATTTGGTTTTATTTTTAGATCCAATCGAGCTGCCTGCATCTTACAGATAAAAGAAAAAGGCATCAAGGGCCATGCTGAAATCATGTCTGCACAAAAGATACAATCCATTAGAAGATAAAAAAATAAGAACAATAAAAAGAGCATGGTTTCTACCCCAGGCTGAAGCAGCACTATTACATAGTACTGCT
>CALKWO010000041.1 GCA_938003875.1 uncultured bacterium | reverse complement strand
GTTCGGCTTTTGTGCAGACACGTCTTTTTTGGCGCAACCCTGCGGCTACAAATCTATTCTGCCTGGATTGACAAAAGACGCAGGGATTGCGCTGGCGTTCGGCTTTTGTGCAGACACGTCTTTTTTGGCGCAACCCTGCGGCTACAAATCTTTTTTACATCTTGATCCCGCAATGGAAGCAGAATTTTGCTGCCAGGGGATTCTGGCTCATGCAGTTGGGGCATGTCTTGGTTTCGATCTTGGGAGCCTCACTTTTGGGAACGGAAGGCATGGCAGGACTGGGGGCTGGATTGGCATAGGAAATCGCTACCTGGCCCATTTTGTCTAAGGCTTTTTCCATCAGATCCTTGCTCAGGTTCATGTTTTGCATGATCATGCGGTCATAGCGGTCGTTCTCTCTGTCTCTGTCCTGGCGTGTTTCGGAGAGCCGATTTTCCATCATCTCTAGCTTGCCTTTTGCTACCTGAGCATCCTGAGCTTGCTGGGCAATGGCGATTTCCTTTTGCGATAGGACTTTCTGCTCTTCCAGATGATACTTCTGCTCGGTTTCCTTACCTTGCATACGCAGCTTCTCTACTTCCACGTTCATTCCATGCAACGCTGTCTGCTCTTCTATGCGAAGCCTCATGCGTCTTGCTTCTCCTTCCAGGGCTATGGCCTGCTTTTCTCTCTCTCGCTTCAGCTCTCGCTCTAGTTCCTCTTCTTCCTTATAGCGTTTGATTTCCTGCCAGCCTTTTGTGATTTCCATCTCGATCTTTTCTGTTTCCAGGCGTGTTCTGGCATCCGAAACCTTTGCTGCCTGCTCCTGCTTTTGCAGTTCTAGCTTTTGCAATATCGTCTCTGCCTGTATGCCTTTTTGGTGGGCGAAGTTCTCTTTTTCTTCATGCCTTCTGGCCTCGTTTCGCATCTTTTCTATAGACAGCTCCTGCTCCAGCATCCTTCGCTCCTGAGCCAGCCTTTGTTCTAGCCTTTTGCCGTCTTTTTCGCCTGAATTCACGATCTCCATCATCTTGAGTTCCTGGTCATGCTCCAGGCGCAATCTTGCCAAAAGATGCAATCTCGCCAGCTCTTTGTCTTCTTTGCTATGGGCGATTTCCTCTACGACCTTCCTGTAGTCTGCCTCGCCCAACAGCCTCTCTTTGTCCAGATTGCGCAGAAAATTTTCCATCTGCTGACCGTCCAGAAGTTTATGCTGCTTATCCTTTTGCACTTCCTCTCGCATCTGCTGCCATATCTGGCTTCGTCTTCGGTATATGTCCAGATTGTAGGTTTCCTGGGCCAGCGTGATTTCCCCTAGCTTCTGGTCATACTCCAGAGTCATCTGCGCCCTGGCTATTTCCTCCTCTCGCCTTTGCCTTTCCTGCTGCGTCATGAGATGGTTCTCTCGTCTTTCCATCTCCATTTTTTCTAGCTTTTGGTTGCAAAAAGACATGGCCGTTATTTCCACGAGCAAAATTCCATCCCTGGCAAAGCTCGTGTACAGATGCTTTTCCACGCCTGCCTGCAAGCGATCCTTTGCCTCTCGGCTTCTCGATATTTCCTCCCTCGTCAGCCTCTTCATCTCCGTATCTATGCAATTTTCCAGCTCAGTATAGTATCTTCCCTGTACCTGCTGATGAGAGATGCTCTTTTGCGATTGCATCCAGTTGCGCAAGAACATCGCCACATCCTGTATCTGAAACCTGGCTTCCAGAACCACATCCAGGGCTACGCTATCTCGACACGCCATCTGGCGGAATTCCCATCGAAGCCCAAAGTCCCCTGCATTCACCAGCACCACAGAATCGTTTTTGCCAAACGCAAGGCTTTGTAGCTTTTTCCATATCCCCATCAACTCGATCTTTCCGCCCAGGTGGATGTCCTTCACGTTGCCTTCCTGGATATGCAGCACTCGTACATGCGGATCCATCACGATTGCCTTTTGGAAAAACCCCGACAGCTCGCTCTCATAAACCCTTCTAGCCAGTTCATGCTGCTCCAACTGAAACTGCGTGATCATATTTTTCTCTCCTCTTGTTTGTTAAAAGCTCATACGCTGTATTTTTCCCATGATTTCTGCTATCTTGCCTGATACTGCCTGGCTGTTTTGCCCCTGGGCCAGGCCTGCCAGATACCCTGTTTCCTGCTTCAGACCCGCTATCTCTTGCTTGAAGTAAAAGAATTTCTCCTCCCTTCTATTCAAAGGCATGCTCTCCAGCCTCCCTGTCATGGTATTCGCTGCCTGCTTGAGCGAAACCAGCGCAGACACAAAACCTGCCAGGCTTTCCTGCTTTTGCAATTGTGCGCAGTCTCTTTCCAGGCTCTGGCTCAGTTCCACGATTTCCTGCCAGCTCTGGCTCTTTCCCTGTGCCTGGGGTTTGCGTCGTCTTAGTACCAGCACAAATAGCAAAACCACGATTCCGCCTGATATTCCCACCACCCAATGGAAGTGCAATTCCAGAGAAAAACCAGCCCCAGGATGCCTCACCATGCGGTTCTCGATCAATGCCAGATACACCCTATCCTTCAAGGATTCCCAGCTTGATGACTGCACTGTAGTGCGAAAATTGATATTGCCCGCCAGATCACAGACTCGCAAAAACAAACAAAAATCCCCCTCGGTTCGGCTGATCTGCCCCAAAAGCAGCAAATCCACAGCAAACTTCCTCATCTCTTCCTCAACCACTTTGTCCGTGATGATCGCCCCCGCCTCCATCAGCTTTTCCTTCAGCACAGCACTCAACTGCAACCTCTCCTTGATCTCATAAGCATCCCCTAGCTTTCCACAAATATACCCCGCCAACTCCTTACCCGCCCCTTCTTTCACATTCCCCACTTCCTGAAAACTCACCACTCCCAACTTAGGCTTCTGTGCATACAGCAAACAAGCTACGGACAACATAACGCAAAGCAAAAACTTTATCATAACTACATCCTTTCCTATTGTATTTTTAATGAATTTTTGGATGGAACAATATCGTCTATAATCGTATTTACTATATCAGCATCTTTTGCCTAACTTCCTATAACGCTTTTGGTCTTTCTATTTGCATGGCAGCACAGGGAAAAAGGCCATGTCTTTATTCCAATAGAGCAGACTATTGTCTTTCGGAAGCTTCTTAAAATCAAATGATCAAAAATCAAATGACCAAATGATCTAGCGTATCATTGTCTTCCAGCGCGAACCGCAAAAACACGGCTGTCGTAGCTGATGCTGCGGTAGCGCCAATACTCGGAGCCGTAGTGAAAGGCGAAGTACCACGCAGACAAAGAACTGTAAGTCTTTTCGCTCCATACATATAAGTAATCTCTAGGCGATACAAAAACAGGGTCTATGTTACAATTGCCTTTCCCTGGTTCATATATTGTTGGCAGCTCTTTTCTTGTAGGCATACGCCAGCCGCTTCCATATTGGGAGGTATCTATGTTCTCTACCCAATCTTTGGCTTCATACCAGCTTGTATTTTTATCTGGGCCTACCAGCCATTGCAGTCCTGTCTTTGCATCCTGGATGATCCCTGACGATAGCACTTGATATGTTTTTTTAGCTGCCTGCCTTTGCTCTTTTATTATGGCCTCAACATTTGATGCTCTTGGCTCTTGGTATATATCATCACACAAAAAGCCTAAGCCTACTAACAATCCTATTAATGCGATTACCAAACAGGCTTTCTTTAGTATTTTCTTTTTTCCTTTCTTTTCTTCCTGTAGCGGGACGGGCTTTGTTTTCTCTAGTGCTAAGTCTTTGGAGCTTTCCTTGGGCTCTTCTTTTTTGGCTTTAGCTTCATCCTCTCTTTTTGTTCTTGCCTCATTGTAGCGAATTAGCTCTGCCTGGCTATTTCTCTGTCTTCTTTCTTCCTCTTGCCTGGAAAGTACACTGCCTCTTTCTTTTTGTTTGATTTCGGCTTCTATGGCTTCTTTCATTTCCTGTGCACTTTGGTATCTCTCTTCTGGGGCTTCTTCCAGGGCTTTTACTAAAATATCAT
>CALKWO010000040.1 GCA_938003875.1 uncultured bacterium | reverse complement strand
ATAAGATTACAGCTTACGCACGGGAAAGATTGCCTCCGAAGGAGGCTAATTTAGCGTGGTTGTAATTTTTCTTTACAATATAAGATTCCCTTTTGAAGCTTTGTATTCTCAGGGCGCAGAAGGGCAGCTTCCTGATAGTCGGACAAGGCCTTTTTATAATTCCCCAATTTTTGGTATATCAAAGCTCTTTGATAGTAGCTATACACATCTTGAGAATCGCATTCCAACGCCTTAGAAAAATCGATAATAGCCTGTTCGAAAAGCTTTTTATGTCTGTAGGCAAGGCCCCTATTGAAGTAGGATTCAGGGTCGCGGGGCTGAATTTTTATAGACCTGGAAAAATCTATAATAGCTTTATCATACTCGCCTTGCTCGCTATATGTCATTCCTCGGTTATTATAAGCTCTGGCATCATTAGCTCTCAACGCTAAAGTCCGATGGAAATTCTGGAGTGCTCTATAGTATTCTTTCTTTTTATGGTAGGCAAGCCCTCTGTTATTATAAGCATCAGCAAATTTGGGGTCTATTTGTATGGCTTTGCTGAAATCTGCTATAGCTTCATCGTATTTTTGCAAATAATACTGGCAAAGGCCCCTATTCGTATAGGCACCTTTGTCTTTTTTTATGTACAAAGATTTGCTGAAATACTCTATAGCCTTCTCATAGTTTTTTTGATTATAATAGACCAGACCAATCTGATTATAGGCATCAGAGCTATCCGTTGTCATGCTAGCAGATTGGAGCAAGGACTGAATCGCTTGATTGTATTGATTTTTACGCAGCGATTCCTGGGCATTATGGAAATGAAACTCTGCCAGTTGGCGGCGAATTTTTTGTATCTGTTGCAAAACATGCTCAGAAGCAACAGGCCTTTCCTCAGGCTTGAAAGCAATCATTGCCTGGATTAACCTGGCAAGAGCCTCTGGAAGATTGCTTCGTATTTCATAGATTGGATAGAAATCCGCACTGACCATCCTTCGGATGGTTTCTTTGCTCAAATAGAAAGCACCTTTATCACTGCAAGGATGCCTCAGTGTGAGCATTTCATAAAAAGCTATACCCAGACTGAAAATATCGCTTTTTTCATTTGCCTGCTCTTTATGGACAAAAAGCTCTGGAGCTGCATAGCCTACAGTGCCAAACATGGTCTGCGTCTGGCGGGTTCTTTCAGAAAGTCTTGCAATTCCTAAATCGCCAATTTTTATTATATTTTGTTTATTGAAAAACAGATTCGACGGCTTGATGTCCCTATGGATAATGCCTTTTTTATGAAGGTCTGCAAGTCCTAATAGACAGCACTCTGCATAGCGAAAAAAATCTTCGAGTTTCAAGCCTTCTTTATTTTCGCTTCGCAATTTTTGCAAAGCATCGGCAAGAGTACCTTCCATTTTTTCCATGACAATATAATAATACCAGGCATGGGGAGGAACAGTTTCTTTGTCTTTGCCGTAGTCTAAAATTTCTACCATGTACGAAGAACGGGCTCGTTTCATGAGAGAGATTTCATCTCTAAATCTGCGGACTGCCTTTTCTCTTTCTTCTTCATCATCCGCAATCAAAGCCGCTTTGCAAATTTTAATGGCTATTTCTTTTTTTTCGACTTCATCATAAGCACTCCACACCTCACCAAATGAGCCTCGTCCCAAAGAATTGGCAAGAACATAGCGATTGTCTATTTTATAACCTTTGATGTACATAATTAGCCTGATATTTTTATATTTTTGAAAATTTTACAAATACCACTCGCTTCCCATTTCTGGCAAAATTCTGGCAAGGGCAAGAGCAGGGAAATGGTCTTTATAAAGACTATATCGCAAATAGCATACGCCAGGAAAGCCTGTCCCCGTGAAAAAATCTTCTTGCCACGAGCCATCCTGTTTCTGGGTCTGAAGAAGATATTTTACTCCCCGATAGCTTGCGGAGTGTAAGGATTCTCCTGCTGCATGAAGACCCAATAAGGCCCATGCTGTCTGGCTAGGCGTACTTTCTCCTTTGCCTTTCAGGGAAGGATTTTTGTATGTTTCGCAGGTTTCCCCCCATCCGCCATCCTGGTTTTGATGAGAGATAAGCCATTGCACTGCTTTTTTTACGCAATCGCTTTGCATATCGAAGCCAACGGCTTTCAGACCGCAAAGGACAGCCCATGTTCCATAAACATAGTTTACACCCCATCGGCCATACCAGCAGCCTTCTTTTTCCTGCTTTTCCAAAAGCCATTTTACTGCTCTATAGATAGCACGGTCAGAAAGGCCATAGCCCCATTTGGAAAGAGCTTCCACTACTCTTGCCGTAACATCGGCTGTAGGTGGATCCAATAAAGCACCATGCTCAGCGAAAGGAATATAATTGAAGCATTCATAAACATGATCCTGATGGTCGAAGGCTGCAAACCCGCCTTCTTTAGATTGCATAGCAAAAAGCCATTGGATGGCCTTCTGGGCTGCTTTCTGGACACGGTCTTCTTCTCGATAGGGATGAAGTCCCATCAAAACAGCAGCAGTATCGTCTGTATCAGGATAATGTGCATTTTCCATTTCAAAATACCATCCACCACAAGGTACCTGGGGAATCTTTTCTTGCCAGTCACCTGGAACAGAAACCTGTTTCTCCAGCAAAAATTCTTTTGTCCTTATCATGGCAGGATGAGAGGGGCTCAGTCCTAATTGAGGCAGGATATGAAAGCACCATGCTGTATCCCATATAGTAGAAAGGCAGGGCTGTATCCAGCAATATTCTCCATCCTGTACTTTCAGGCCTTCCAATGCTTTGAGTTCATTGAGAATCAGGGGGTGATTCTTGTCATATCCAAGATAAACCAGGGCGATAGAAGCATTGACCATAGAGGGAAAAAGGGCAGCAACTCCGCCTTCTTGCCCCATGTGACGCAGAGTCCATTCATGGGCTTTATCCAAAGCAATTTTTCGTATCCAGCGAATGGGATGTTTTTCATAAAATTTAGCAATCTGGTTTGCCACAAGGAAAAAATTGTGCCATGTAAACACTTTTTCGCTAAAGTTTATGGGTTGTTTCTGACGATTGCAGTTCTCTGGATATAGCTCTTCGCAGGAAGGACCATCCAGAGAAGGGAATTCTTCTCTCAGGGCAGCTATAATCAGAAGAGGGATCAAAATCGCCCTGCTCCAGCTTGAAATAGCGTATATGTTGAAAGGGAACCATTTGGGTAAAAGCATGATCTCTACAGGCATCGCAGGTAAAGAATCTGGATGCATCTGTTTGAAAAGATGGAAATACCCCCGCGTGAAACAATTGGCTTTCATGATGCCGCCCAATTGCATAATGACTTTTCTAGCTCTTTGTAAGGCAGGATGATCTGGTGAATAGCCTCCCATCCTTAAAGCATAGTAGGCTGTCACGGTTGTGCTTATATCTGCCTGGCCTCCAGGAAAAATATTCCAGCCACCCTCTTCTCGCTCTTTGCGTAGAATATGACGGAGCATGCGATTTTCTTCTTCTTGATCCACATTTCCCAGAAAATGTCTGAGAAAAATGTATTCAGCAGTCTGTCTTACATCCATTTCAAAAAGGGCTTCCCAATAGGAGTCCTTTTTTTGCAAACTTAAAAGATGTTCACAAGCCTTGGAAACAGGGCTTGAAATAGTAGGATTGCTTTCTTCCCATTCTACAGAGAGAGTCTGCACTTTTTCTGTTTCAAAAATTTCTAATCTTCTCACAATACCTCCTTCTATCATAAAGGTACACAGGCTTACTAACCGAACGGTCAATATAGAATAGCATTTTACTCTCTCTTTGTCAAACAATTATTTCATGAAGCAAAGCGTTCCTTGTCGTGTAATAAAAATTTATCATAAACTCCATGGCAATTGATAGTTATAACAGAAGCAAGAAAGGGAATATTGCGAGATTTGATCTGGTGTACTGTATGAGGATGAACAATGACTGTATCTCCCTGGTGGAGAGTGTAGGCTCTGCCTTGTATGAAAATGTCCATTTCTCCTTCCAGTACAGTATAAATTTCGGTGCCTTCTTTATGGTAGTGGTTGTCCTGGGAAGCATTCTGGTTGAAGAAAGCAATTTCACTATCTTTCATGACCTGGACAGGGGCTTTACCACAAGAATCCAATTGTCCTTCACAAAGAAAGACTTCTTGTTCTTTTTCAGGATAAAGCTCTGTTACCAGAACTTTTCTCGCTCCTCTTGCTCCAAACTGGAGTGCGGGATCTTTTTTCATCTCTTCTTTCCGAATCAGAAAGAAAACCTTTTCCTCCATTATATTCCTCCAAAAAATGCAGCATTTGTACGTACTAAAAAATGATTTGTAGCCTCTTGAAAGTATTGAGAAAAGACGCAGGGATTGCGCTGGCGTTCGGCTTTTGAGCAGACACGGTTTTTTCGGCACAACCCTGCGGCTACAATCTATTGCTTAGTTAAGATCAGTACGTCTTTTCAGTATATTAGCAAAAGACAAAAAAATCATGAGGAAAAGCCAGGTTGCTGGTTCAGGAACAGCAAGGGGAATGGTGGGTTCTACCCAGACTTCCAGATTTTTCAGAGTATAGTTCGCTGCATTTCGGCTGAATGTCCAGTCGGAATTTGTATAGCTTGTAACAACATTGCTCAGAGTGTTGTTGCCAATCCCAACATCATCATAATTATAGTCTGCACCCCAGCTATTGTATGCTAGCAGTACCTGTCCTGCCCCATAGTTGTGGATTTGCATAGAAGAGTAATTGGCTGATCCAGAGTGTGTATCATTGAAATCGTATGTCCCGCTATTTCCGCCTATACCAGAAACCCCAAGTCCTGTACCATAGTTATAAGGCCAGAATTCGATATTTCCTGTGTTGATGTTGCTTCCTGTTGTAATGCCAGAGACATTCGTCTGTATATTCATATTACTCACAGTGATCTGCCAGACGGCACCTGAAGCGTATGTGGGAAGGCCGATTTTGGTCAAATCTTGCGAAAAAGCATTCATGGATACCCAAATCCATTGTCGCTGTATTCCATTGCCTAGCTCAAGATAGTATGCAATACGGCTGATGCCGCCTGCAATCGCATTTCCTGAATTGTTGATGCCATAGGGAACGGCCTCTGTCGCAAAAAGAGCATTATCAGGAAGATTCAACTGATAGATTTGCATATATTGCGCAATTCCAGCGACATCGGATATTGCTGCTCCATAGGCAGATGCAAGAAGAAAAAAAAGAGAAAAAAAGAGTAGAGTATATTTCATAGAATACCGTTCCTAAAGTCATGGACATTTATTCCATACACGGTTGTCGAACAGTGTTAC
>CALKWO010000039.1 GCA_938003875.1 uncultured bacterium | reverse complement strand
TAAAAAACAACCTAAAAAAATCAAAATTCTTTCCTTAGAAGCTGCGGAACGTAGGGTACAAATTCAAAAATAGAATTCAAGTTAAAGGAAAAATATGGAAAAATATAAAAAAATTTTTGTGTTGTTCTTTTTGCTCTGGAATGCTTTTTCTTTTGGATGGGAAATCGTATCTCACGATATGAAAATCCAAGTATTCCCTGAGGAAAATCGTATTGTGGTGATAGATAAGATACAATGCAACAAAAGCCAGGAAGATTTTTGTGATTTTTCTTTGAATGCTGATTTAAAGATTGCGGAAATCTCTTCTGGTTTTGTTGTGGAAGTCGGTGAGCTACAAAAAGCCAGGAGCGAGGGAATCAATAGCTCAGAGAATACTTCAGGAAAAATCAGCCTGCAAAAATATCGTATCAAGGCCTCCCAAGAGGAAGACAAAAGGGAAACAAGGGAATTCGTTCTGAGCTATGGCGGGAAAATATTCTTTCCTATTGTACAGCAAGGTGCCGAGTATCTGCGAAGCTTTGAGGAAACACCAGGAATTATCGAAAAAAGAGGAATGTATTTATGCGGAGATTCGTTCTGGTACCCAAGAGGCAAAGAAGCGATGGTTTGCTTTCGGATGGCAGTACACCTCCCTGATACATGGGAGCTTGTTTCCCAGGGATCTATGTCTCAGGATACTACAAAAGAAAATAGGCGTGTTGTCGTATGGGATTCCTCTCATCCTGTAGATGAAATTTATCTGACAGGCGGGCCTTTGTTTGTCTATCAAAAAAAAGGTACAATCGCAAACGCCCTGGTCTATCTAAGAAAACAGGATGATTCTCTGGCGCAAAAATATTTGGAAGCTACAGAAGAATATCTGAATATGTATTCCCGGGCTATTGGGGTTTATCCTTATGATAAATTCGCTCTCATAGAAAACTTCTGGGAAACAGGATATGGTATGCCATCCTTTACCCTGCTTGGCTCTACGGTAATCCGTCTGCCCTTTTTGCTGGAATCCTCCTATCCCCACGAAATTTTGCATAACTGGTGGGGAAATGGTGTTTTTGTAGACTATTCCAGCGGAAATTGGTGCGAAGGCCTTACTGCTTACCTTGCAGATCATCTTATGAAGGAAAACAGAGGCCAGGGAGCAGAATATCGTCGACAAACCTTACAAAGATACAGAGATTTTGTCAAATCATCCCAGGATTTCCCTCTGGAACAGTTTCGCTCTCGCCATTCTCCTGTAACCGAAGCTGTAGGCTATGGCAAGTCCATGATGCTTTTTCATGAATTGAGGAAAAGAATAGGGGATGAAAAATTTCTCCAGGCAATCCAGGAATTCTATCGCCAGTTTTTATTCAAAGTCGCTTCCTTCCAGGATTTGAAAAATATTTTTTCCTCTGTATCAGGACAAAATCTGGAGAAATTTTTTCAGGAGAGAATTGCATTTAAAGGTGCTCCTGAAATTTCCTTGAAAGACGTAAAGTATACCAGGACAGACCAGGGGACGCTTTTGCAATTTACTCTGAAACAAGAAGGAGAACAGGCACCTTATGAATTGCATATTCCTGTAGCCATCACTCTGGCAGGAGAAAAAAATGCGACATGTCTGATGCTCCCCCTCATGGAAAAAGAACAGCCAATCGCTCTGGTATTGAAACATAAGCCATTAAGGATAGACATCGATCCTGAATTTGATGTTTTCCGCAAGCTCTATCGCAGTGAGATTCCATCCTCTCTAGGGCAGATTTTTGGCGCAGAGGAGATGAGCTTGTTGTTATCTTCTTTGGTTTCTCCTGTACTCCAAAAAGAATATGAAGCCCTGGCCCAAAGGTGGATGCAGGGAAGAAAGGCTACTTTATCCAAAGAGAGCAATCTGGTTTTTCCCAAAGACCATTCTGTCTGGATATTGGGAGAAAGGGAAATCCCTGCACTCAAGAAAATCTTTGAGTGCAAAGGAGTCAAATCTTCTCTTGAAGGAATGACGATAGAAGGGCAGTTTTTCCCCTGGGAAGACCATCTGTTCGTTCTCACCGCGTCCAATCCAGAAAATGAGGAAAATGCCCTGGGATGGATTCTGGGGAATAATCCCAAAGGGGTCGCTGGTCTGGCAAGAAAACTACCTCATTATGGAAAATACAGCTATCTTGTTTTTAAAGGAGAAGATCCAACCAATATTCTTAAAGGACAATGGCCTGTTCTTGCCTCTCCTATGAGCTATAGCTTCACTACAGAAAGCACATCGCAGGGCGAACTGCCCAAAATAAAGCCTTTGATTGCAAAGGAAAATTCTTCCAAAAGCCAGAATATGATGAACCATGTCCGTTTTCTGGCAGATCCTGATAAAAAAGGCAGGGCGTTAGGGACAGAAGAGCTTGGTAGCGTCGCATCTTATATAGCCCAGGCTTTTGCTAAAAATCGCCTTCTTCCCTTTTATAGCAAAGACTATTTCCAGACATGGCAGGAAGAAGTTCCTGCTTATGGAAAGCAAGCACTCAGCAATGTATTGGGGGTGGTTCAGGGGAAAGACAAGAACCTCTCTGATTCCTATATTATCATAGGAGCACACTACGATCATCTTGGCATGGGATTGATAGGCTCAAAGCCTGCCCATCTTGGCAAGATCCATCCAGGAGCAGACGACAATGCCAGTGGCATAGCCGTTTTATTAGAATGCGCTGAGTATTTTTCTCAAAACCCTCAGAAACGCTCCATTTTGTTTGTTGCCTTTACAGCAGAAGAATCAGGCTACCTCGGTTCCCGATATTTCCTGAAATCCCTTTCTCCTGCCCAGAAAAAGCAAATCTTTGCCATGATGAATCTGGATACCATAGGTCGGCTAGGCGAAAAGCCTCTTCTGATCCTTGCTTGCAATAGTGCGAGAGAATGGCCTCATATTTTCCGTGGATGCTCTTTCCAGACAGGGATACCCGTTCTTCCCCTGGAAAATAACCAGGGAAGCAGCGATCAGATTCCTTTTTTGGAAGAAGGAATCCCGGCTGTCCAATTTTTCTCTGGCCCCCACACCGACTATCATACTCCTGGCGATACAATAGACAAAATCGTCCCTGATGGCCTGGAAAAATCTTTCAGGATACTGAAAGAATCCTTGCAGTATCTTGCCAATCGAGAAGAGCCTCTTACTGTGACATTGCAAAAAGAGCAAACTCTTACATCTCCTCATAAAAAAAAGGCTTCTTTTGGGATTATGCCTGATTTTTCTTATACAGAAAAAGGCGTAAGGGTTGCCAGAGTCACTCCATCTTCTCGTGCTGATATTCTAGGCCTAAAAGAAGGCGATATTCTACTTCAAATAGGCCAGTTTCCTATAACGAACCTCAAAGACCTGGCTGATTCCCTGAAATTTTATACAAAAGGTGAAAATATCAAGGTACTTTATTCTCGGAATGGGAAACAAGAAGAAGGATATATCGAGCTTGAAATGAAAGAATAATAGTGCTTAGCCCAAAGGAGCGAAATATAATAGCCAGGGGCAACGCCCCTGGTAACTCTTTTTATTCCTTTCAGAAGGCTTTCCCCTCTGCTTTTGTAACATGTTGATTATCCATGCTTATTTGTGGTTAAAAATATTTTTTTACATAATAGCAAGCATTTTGTGATTAGTAGCATACAAAAGATATAATTATTATCAAAAATTGAACTTTCTATGACTCTGTTTTTCTATGATTAATATATAATGCAATATAAATTGCTTGTAAAGGAACTGCGCCATCAAGAATTAGTATAAAAAAAAATATTGCCTTGCATTTTTTTTCTATCACGATTATAATTTAAAAAATAAAATACACTCTGTATTTTTTCTCAAGTCGTGAACTTTATTTATGATCTCTATACTCTTTATAATAGGAGGAAAGGGATAACGATGACAAACATTGCTCAGTTGCAAAGACTAAAAAATTCTGCAGCAGAAAAAAACTATTGTCAATCCTGGAATGCCTGGAGAAAAGAAAATCCTGAAATAAAAATCAATCTTAGCAAAGCGAATTTGAGCTATATGGACTTGAGAGGAGTGGATTTGAAAGACGCTTATCTCAGAGAGGTTATAATGACACAAAGTGATTTGCGGTCATCTGATCTAACCCAAGCTAATCTATGCTATGCTATGCTATTGCAGGCAAATTTTTCTCAAGCAATCATAAAAAAAACAGACCTGACAGGAGCATGCCTTAAAGAGGCTGATCTTAGTAAGGCAGACCTCAGCGAATCCAACCTAACCGAAGCATATCTTACCAGAGCCTATATGATCAAAGCATATTTATTGGATGCAGAATTGGTGCTGGCAGACCTTCGTGGAGTGGATTTGAGAGGGGGAAGACTGCGTAAAGCAGATATGACAAAAGCCAATCTTAGAGAAGCACGTCTGAGCATGGCAAATCTCAGTCGAACTACCTTGATGGGTGCTGACCTTACCAGGGCCTCCCTTGTTGGTGCACAGATGAGAAAAGCCAATCTGAGCTTCAGCAATCTTACAGAAACAGATTTGCGCAATGCTTATCTTAGCAAAGCCAATCTCAGTGATGCCAATCTCAAGAAAGCAAAACTGGCAAATGCCTATTTTGTGGGTGCCAACCTCAGCGGTACATTGATAACACCAGGCAAGAAAGAAACTTCCGAAATAGAAATCATTGTTCCACAGTCTTGCTAAAGCAGAGTCAAAATACCATTGCCTTTGCCAGAATAAAAAAAACACGTTTTTCAGACATATTTGCATCTGAAAAACGTGTTTTTTTTATTCTAGACGTAGGTGACAAAAGTCTTTTGACAAAATAAAAAAAGAACCTTAATTTGACAATGTTAAATCTGGATTATTGATTACCAAGAGCTTACGAAAGAT
>CALKWO010000038.1 GCA_938003875.1 uncultured bacterium | reverse complement strand
TATCTTTGAGGTTAAGATTACTTTAGTTCTCTGCTTTTTTCCAGTTTTTATCTTAGACCACAGAAAACGTTAGAACAGGAAAAAAATGTATAGTAAGTCAAGATAAAATTTTGTAATTCTTGACATTCCTAACGATTTTTCCTAGAATGTTTTTTCTATTTTGGAAAACACAAATCACTATTTTTTTAATTTCATCCTTAGAAGGATAACGAATCATAATGATCCCAAGAATTCTATATCGCTATATCAGCAAAGAATTGATCAGAGCTTTTTTGCTTTCGCTTTTTATTCTGACTATGGTTTTTTTCCTTGTTATTTCTATGCGCATGGTAACAAAATATAGCCAGTATATTTCTTTTTTAGACTGGATTGCTTTGTCTCCCTATATTTTTGCCAATGCATTTTCTCTGACTATTCCTCTGTCTTTGCTAGCAGCGACTACTCTGACGTATGGGCGTATGTCTCAGGACAAAGAAATTTTGATCCTTAGAACAGCAGGAATCCATACCCAGGAAATACTCAAGCCAGCCTTGCTCATTGGACTTTTTCTCAGCGGGATTTGTTTTTATCTCAATGCAGAAATCGTTCCTCTGACAGTAAAAAAACAAAAAGAAATCAAGTTCAAGGCATTGGAAGTCCTTCTGGAGGCAAGTTTTTCCTCCAGGGAAACCAGCATAGACTTCATCCCTGGCATACGCATATACTACCAGGCCTTGGATAATGGGGAATTCAAGCATCTGATCATACAACAAATCAACAACGAGATGCAGGTCATTCATGAAATCCTGGCAGACAGAGGAAAACTCTTGTATGATAAGACAAAGACACTTCTTACTTTTGATTTAAAAAACGTAAGCTTGTCTCACATTACGCCCCAGAATAAAGAAAAGAAAGAAAAGGAAGAACGCTTTTTCTTCGACAGATTTACCCTGCCTGTGCCTTTGACCGCGCCGAAAATGGATACAAACAAGAATAAATATAAAGACTTCAGTGCTTTGACACAGGAAATGCAAGAATTGTATGTCAGCTTTTTGCAACTAGAGGAGAAATGCAAGGCAACGGAAAATCCCCAAGAAAAAAAGAAATACCAGGCACAAAGAGATGAAGTGTATGCAGAATATATCGACTATGTATGGAGATGGCATAGCAGAATAGCACTTTCCCTAGGCCCACTTCTCATTGTTTTCCTGGGAACATCTCTAGGGCTGCTCATCCAGCATAGCAACCGCCTGGTAGGCTTCGCTATCAGCTCTCTTCCTATAGTTCTGGTTTATTATCCTTTGGATATTTTAGGCGAGGTACTTGTCGAAAGATGTGTCCTTCATCCCATCATGGGCGCATGGATATCTACGTGTGTTACGGCTTCCATTGGCTTTATTTTATTGTGGATTCTTTATAAAAAATGAAAACTTTAGATCGCTATGTCCTGAAATCTTTGTTCGAATCTTATCTGATTTGTGTATTTCTCTTGCTATCGTTTTACATCATTCTGGATTTGTTTGGCAATTTCAACAAGTTTTCCCAATATGGAGATCTTGTGGAAGAAACAAAAAAAATCTCGGTTTTTTTCATTGCCCTGGAATACTATAAGGCAAATATTCCTTTGATTCTGTATAATCTATGCCCTATCATTACTTTGATGTCCGCCATGTTCACTCTTACTAAAATGAGTAAATCGAATGAATTGACACCACTAAAAGCCTGTGGCATATCTGTCTACAGACTTTTTTATCCTTTTGTTTTCTTTGCTGTTCTTCTTTCTCTGGTCATGATAGGACTTCAGGAAAAAGTCATTCCCTATTTCTCCGAACGCCTCGAATTTTTAACGCAAATCCAGCATGGCAGGAAAAAAAGCATTGATGCAACACAACTACGCGATAGCTATGGGAATATTGTATATATAGGGCAATATCTTCCTTTGACACAAGAGCTTAAAAATATCAGGGTGATCATTCCTGGTAAAGAAGGCAAACTCCATGCAAAAGAAATCATCCAGGCAGCCCATGGCTCATGGGTAAAACAGAAAAAAAACATTTCCCTTCTTCTGAAGGAGGGAAAAACGACACGCTATGATACTTCTGGAATGATACACAGCAAGCCTGTGGCACTCCCTCCAGAAGGCTTTTTGCTGCGAACGGATTTAAACCATTCTAAGGTTCTCTATCCTGAAGCCAAAAAATTGGACACTCTTTCTTCTCGTGATCTCTATAAAATTTTAAAAAAAACACCTGATCATAATTCTGCCAGAGTCACTTTTCATAGTCGTTTTGGAATCCCCTTAGGAAATGTTCTCTTGCTCTTTTTAGGATTGCCTTTACTCCTTCGCAGAGAAACCAAGAATATTTTTTTAGGAACTGGCCTTTGTGCCTTGATTTCCGCATCGTTTTATGGCGTTTCCATCTTTTGTCTGAATCTGGGATACAAAGAAATCCTCCAGCCTGTTTTCGCTGTCTGGTTTCCCATAGTACTCTTCGGCTCTTTTGGATTTAGCCTTCATACCTTGATTCATACATAATATAGTTTAATAATCGTTCAAGCATGGCGACCATCACGAACATTGGCTACGAGTATGATTACGAATCTAAGGCATCGGTCCAAAATGATGTAGGGCTCGATTGACAATTTAATCATCATAATCGATTCGTTATCTTTATCCTTATCGTTATCTTTATCAAGAGAAACACAAATAAATGTTGTTATTTTGATAATGAGAATGATAAAGATAACGATAACGAATCGTTTTTTGGACCGATGCCTCCAAAATAGAATGTTGTACTGAAGGCGAATCAGGATATTTCGATGAAGTTCAGAAAGCAATTTTAATGCCTTACTTAGTCACTATCAATATCTTCATAGGCTTCTGGTTGAAACCGAGGAGTACAAATGGCAAGGAAAATCAGGTCTCCTTCGCCAAGATTGGTTATTCTCTGACGGTATGATGGAGGGATGAGTACTACGTCTCCGGGATTTACATCCTGCGGAGAAAGATCGCCTACCTCAACTCGTCCGGTGCCTTCGAGTATGACATAACGCTCTATGGTTCCAATAACTCGATGCCATCGCGTGGTAACACCAGGCAAAACTCTTGCACGGGCAATGGATACATCCGAATCATCTGGAGTGTTGGAAAGCTCGATAATATAACACTTTTCAGAAGTGTAGAACTCCGCATTAAGATTGATGCAATTGATTGTTTCCTTCATTTCATTGACTTTCATTCCAAAGAATAATAGTGAGTTTCTGCCATATTTTCTTTCATTGGCTCACTTTTCCCTCATAGATTTATTTGATAATCTGGACTTTGTTCCGCCTTACAATCATTCCTACAAGATTATTATCCAAAATCCCACCGAAAAAAGTGCGTTCAAGAATTATTTACCAAAGAGCAAAAAAAATCCTTCCTTTGATTTCTTTATAAAATTTTATACAAAATTCGAATCAGTTGTTGGGTGTGTAGTTTTGAATCCAGGAACGAGCTTGCTCGAATTTATCCTGGGGAAGATGAACAT
>CALKWO010000037.1 GCA_938003875.1 uncultured bacterium | reverse complement strand
CTTTTTCGGCGCAACCCTGCGGCTACAATCTGTTGCAAGACAAAATGTTAAAACTTAACACGCATGATGTTTACGTTTAGGTTGATTCTCGTGCCATGTTCTTTTTCTCGTGCAACGCCCTCTCTTCTCTGCGTACTCTGCGCCTCTGCGGTTAAATCATAATGAGGAAGTTATTAATTCTCATCGCTTAGCGTTGGGGTGTTGCCGTGGGCTAGGGGCGTATTTTAAGGTTGGGGGATAGCCAAAAGAGAACCACAGATGAACACAGATGGACACAGATAATAAATCTTTTTCATATGTGTCTCTGTGGTTAATGTATAATATAAATTGCTTCCTTGTAAATTATTTGTGTTTATCTGTGTCTATCTGTGGTTCGTTCCCCTAAACATTAAATACGCCCGTGGGCTAGTAATATCCAACCGTTTGGTTTACTATGCCATCAAGCCAAATTTTTTGTTTTGAGCAGGCGAGCGGCTTTGATGATATAGGAAGCAGCAGAACCGATTGTGATAGCAATGGTAATCCACAGAAAGAGGGATACTATCCAGCGAGCCATTTCTGATTCTTGGAAGTGTCCCAGATAGAAGAGGATTATGCCTGCACAGATGCATTGGAGTACCATCTTGATTTTTCCACCCCAGTTGGCACCAAAAGCAATGCCATGGCTTTCCAGATAGCTGCGCAAAGAAGATACAAGCATCTCTCTGGCGAGGATGACAACAACCATCCAGGGCTTTACAATAGGAGTCAATTGCACAAAAAAAACAAACAGGCCTCCAATGATAATCTTGTCTACAAGAGGATCGGCTATTCTTCCAAACGTTGTATACAAATTGTATTTACGAGCGACATATCCATCCAGATAATCGCTTAAGGCTGCAATAGTAAAAAATCCCAGGCTGATATCCATAAAAAGGGAGTATGTTTGGAAATTTTTCTGGCTATCTACCAGAGAAAGCAACACAAAAAGTACGATAGCTAGTATCAACCTGGTAATCGTAATTTGGTTTGCAAGGTTCATATTTTTTTCGCAATCAAATCATAGTTTTCGTTTTGAACTATTTTGACACGATGAAAAGTGCCTGACTTCAATTTTTTTCCCTGCAAATAGATACAAGGGTCTATCTCAGGTGCTTCACCATAGCTTCTGCATTGCCATAAATTTTCTTCTACACATTCTTCCACGACAATTTCCAGCTCTTTGCCTACCATATTTTTGGCCCATTCAAAAGCAATTTTCTGCTGAAGCTGCATGACTTTTTCATAGCGTTCTTTCTTGATAGCATAGGGAAGATCTTCGTTTTGGTATGATGCTGTTCCAGGTTCAGAAGAATAGCAGAATGCACCCAGTCTTTCCAATCGGAACTCCTGAAGAAAATGCAGAAGCTCCTGAAATTCTTCTTCTGTTTCTCCTGGAAAGCCAACCATGACTGTACTCCGTAAAATCAGGCCAGGAATAGTATTGCGCAGTTTAGTAAGAAGTCCATGCAAATACTCTTTGGATGTGTTACCTCTACCCATCAGGCGCAAGATTCTCGTATTGATATGCTGTATAGGCATTTCCAGATAGGGAAGAACTTTAGGCAAAGAAAAAAGAGCAAAGAAGCGTTCTGTAAAATGAGCGGGATGCATATACATAATGCGCATCCATCGCAGTCCTTCGAGCTTGCTGAGCTGTTCTACGATGTCATACAGATCACAAGGATTGGCCAGATCTTTTCCATAGTTCGCTGTATCCTGTCCTATAATCACGAGTTCCTTAACGCCATCTTCAACCAATGTCCTGGCTTCCTGTAAAATCTGAGAGGGGTCTTTGCTTCTCATTTCTCCTCGAATGCCTGGAATATTACAATAGGTACAATGGTTCGAGCAGCCTTCGGTAACTCTGAGATAGGCATAATTTCTGGCTGTAACTCTAAGACGAAGGTCATCGGAAGGTACAAAGTCTTTTTGGGACAAAAAAATTTGCTGTTTTTTCTGAAGTATGGACTGTATGTATTCGTTAATTTCTTTATAGTCAGAAAAGCCAATAACTCCATCAAGATCTGGAAATTCTTGCAACAGCTTTTCTTTATACAATTCTACCATGCATCCGATGGCAATGACTGCCTTGATTTGTCCTTTTTTTTTCATTTTTAGCGTAGACTTGATAGTCTTTCTTGCTTCTTTTCGAGCATCTTCAATAAAACCACACGTATTAATCAGGACAATATCGCTGTCTTCAGGCATCTGGCTGATGATATAATTTTCTGCAACGGCCAGATTGCCCAGTATTTTTTCTGTATCTATTAAATTTTTAGGGCATCCCAGATGAATAAGAGAGATTGCCATTTTTTCATCAGAACTCATTCTTTTTTTTCCTGATGCTGAAGTTTTTTCCAATATTTTTGCTCTAATGCAATAGTAAATGCATATATTGCCAAAATAATCCCTGTACACAAAAGAAAAAGGGCACTGAATTTTCCAAAGTATAGCTGCCATTTCTCTGATAAAAATAGTCCTAAAAGACCGCCTTTAGAGGGCATACGATCTGAATCCAGAGAGAGTTTTTCCCAAAATGAGGCAAGAGTGCATACCCATAGCAAGAGAAAAAAACACCAGCAAACCCAATATCCATGAGAAAAGCTAAATTTACCTTTTTGCATAATCAATAAAACAAGACCTAGAGGAATCATCCATACAACCTGGCCTAACCAAAGGTATAGGGTATAAGAAAAAATGGCACCTGCCTTTCCCATCCAGTTTGATATTGGAGTTTGTGGAGGATAGGTATTGCCTGTATCTTTTATATCATAAGAAATCAAAGACAGAGTCATAAACAAAAAGACCAGGCAAAGAAAAATTTTAAAAGAAAGGGAGACTTTGGGAAAAAAACTCAGGATAGAAGCTTTTTTATTCGTCTTCAGACTTTTCATCTTCACCAAATTCAAAATCGCTGTTTTTATGAGAGTTCCTGTATTCGTCCAAGAAATTATGATCCTCTAAGTTCCCATCAGGAACAAGAGAAATTTTATCTTGTAAAATCTCTTCATAAATAATATCCATGAGATTGTCGGAATTTATATCAACCAGCTTGGGAGAATTTTTTTTCAGCTCAATCATCCTTCTTTGAACCAAGACTGTTAGATGAAAAGATCCTCCCACTTTGCGCACTAACTTTTCTATATCAAATTTCCTCATATCAATCCTTTCCTTATTGGATAATCTAAAGAATAAACATAATGGCTGCACTGGTTCTAACAGAATCTGTGGTATATAGTCTATAAAAAAAGAATAAGGCTAAATACCGCCTGCTGGAGCAGATGCTATTATCATAGCACTGCTCATCTGGCACAGGAAAAATTTGCTAAGAGCAGGCTTTGCTATCTATAGGCATTTTATAAATAAGACTGTGACCACAGAAAGCGTTAGAATAGGTGGCTGCATATAAGTAACATATTGTCAAACACTTTGCAAGAAAAATTCTCTATAGTGGTATAAAAATGCGCACTTGTTTTGATTTACTGTCCAAAATAAAAATACGATTTTGGGAATCTCTAGCCACATCCAAAGGCACTGTATTTCTCTTAAAATTTTCCATCCCTGCCACAACGCCTAAAAATTTTCCCTTCTTATCATATATTTTTATACGAAAAAGATTTTTTTCGCTTGTGATAAAACTTCCATCCGATAAGATGGCAATATGAGAAGGATTACAACATCCACAGAATCCTGTAATCAAGGGTGATGGCTGTCCCCAAAAGGAAAGCAAATTCCCTTCATAATCATAGCTTTCCAGCCTATGTTTTCCTGGATTGACAACCCAAAGTTTTCCTGGTTCTCCTGGGGCGATATCCAGATGAGGCTGATATATAACCAGGCCTTGCCTTCCTTTTTTCTCGTCTTTTTCTCCTATGCGATTTATAAATTTGCCAGATTTGTCGAATCGCAAAACGATTTTATTGGCTGCATCAGCGACAAAAACATCCTTTTCTGTCACAGCCAGAGAGGTAAGAAGAGAATTTTTAGGCAAATCAGCCCATTTTCGGATCAAAGTCCCCTGATGAACTTCGATATAGTTGTTTATTCCAAGATAAATGCTTTCTTCCTGATCTATGGCGATGCACCTCGCCATGCCATCCAGCTTTTTTTGGGAGATTTTTTCGCCTTGCTTGTTGAAAACAGCCAGGCTTTCTTCTCCTGCAACATAAAGATTGTCTTTATGAGAGATAGCAATTCCTGATACAGATTTCAAGGAAAGAGAAATACCCTGTATTTCTTTATAAAGAACCAAAGCAGGGTCGGTTTTCTGATATTTTTCTACATCATAATCAAAAGGATTTTTTTCTTCCTGCCCAGGCTGGCAGCCAAATAAAAATAAGACAAACAAAGCAAAAATAAAAAAAAATTGCATATCGATTCCTTAAAAATAATCAAATCTTTCAAAAGTCTGGGCATTTATACTGCTTAATATCTTCAGGATTTTACGCAAGCCTGCGCAGGCTAAGCAGTGCTATGACAATAGCATCTGCTTCAGGCTGCGAGAAAGACAAAATTTTGAAATTCTTATGCCTTAAAATATTATAATCAGGAAAATCTTCTTGCAATACAATATTTTTTTTTTATAATGTTTTGCCATTCATGTAAACTTCCTTTCCAGCTAGACAGTGTTATTTGGAGAACCAATATTTATGTCTTTAAGCTCTAATGACTTAAAAAGCGGAATGACCATTCTTTACAATGGTGCTGTACATCAAGTAGTAGAAGCCCATCATATTAAGCCAGGCAAAGGGCATGCTTTTGTTCGTACAAAACTTAGAAATGTAACGAATGGTACTATTTTTGAATACAATTTCAGAGATAGAGATGACATTGAGCAAGCTATAGTAGAAAAAAGAGCTTTACAATACCTTTATCGAGATAAAGATCTTTTTTATTTTATGGACCCTGAAACCTATGAGCAAATTCCTATAGACAAACATATTATAGAACATACTCTTGATTATCTCAAAGAAGAAGGGATGATTACCTTTATGTTTTATGACGATAGAGTATTGGAAGCGATTCTTCCTGATTTTATTGCTCTTAGGGTAACAGAAGCTCTTCCTGGGCTCAAAGGAGACACAGTTCAAGGAGGAACAAAGCCCGTAACACTGGAAACGGGAAAAGTCGTCCAGGTTCCTTTATTCATCAACCAGGGAGATCTTTTAAAAATAGACACTCGAACAGGAAAATATGTAGAAAGAACCAAATTATAAAACTTTTTGTACAGGGATTTTTTCCTGTACAAAAAGAATGAGGAAACCATGCAACAAAATATATCTCCTTACAAATGCCATGTTTTTGTGTGCATAAACGACCGTAAAGGTGCTTCTAAATCTTGTGCCGATGGAAATAGTGTAAACATCAAAGATACCTTGAAGGAAGAAGTTTCCAAAAGAGGATGGAAAGATAGAGTCAGGGTTTCCCATAGTGGATGTTTTGGTTTATGCCAGGAAGGCCCTAATGTTATACTCTATCCCCAAAAAATCTGGTTTAGCGGAGTGAACTTACAAGATGTAGAAAGCATTTTACAAGAAATCAGTAAGCACATCTAACTCAAACGCTTGTCTATGCTATAGCGTCTATAAACTAACGCATTTATTGCAATTAGGATTTAAAGCTATGAGATCCATATTGATATCAGGGATTTTTCTACTTTTATTTACTCTTTATTGCAAGGAAAACAGCATGGAAAATAAGCAAAATATCAATCCGCCCATCACCATTAGCAACGCTCTCTCTCCAGAAGAAGAATATGTAATTGTCAATAAAGGAACAGAACGCCCCTTTACAGGGAAATACTATAATCATAAAGAAAAAGGTACGTATCTTTGCCGTCGTTGCAATGCTCCTTTGTACAAATCAGAAAACAAGTTTGAATCTGGATGCGGATGGCCTAGCTTTGACGAAGAAATTCCTGGAGCAGTCAAAAGGCTCCCAGACATAGATGGAAGACGAACCGAAATTCTTTGTAATCGTTGTGATGGGCACCTGGGCCATGTCTTTTTAGGTGAAGGTTTTACGGCAAAGAACACAAGACATTGTGTAAATTCATTGTCCATGAACTTTGTACCAGCAGCCAACAATATCCAGAAAGCGTACTTTGCTGCAGGATGCTTTTGGGGTGTAGAATACTATTTTTCTAAGGCTAAGGGTGTGGTTGGTACAACCGTTGGCTATATGGGCGGAACCAAAGAGAATCCTACTTACAAAGAAGTATGCTCTCATGATACAGGCCATGTAGAGGCAATAGAAGTTGTCTTTGATCCTTCTATGATTTCCTTTGAAGATTTAGCCAGGCTTTTTTTTGAAATCCACGATTTTACTCAAATCGACAGGCAGGGGCCAGATATAGGAGAGCAGTACCGTACAGAAATTTTTTATCTTGATGAAGAACAAAAGCAGATTGCCGAAAAATTGATTTCCCTTCTCACCCAAAAAGGCTACAAAGTAGCCACCAAAATTACAAAATCTTCTCCCTTTTGGAAAGCAGAAGATTACCATCAAGACTACTACCAAAAAAAAGGCTCAACACCGTATTGCCATACCAGAAAAAAAATTTTCTAAAAGAGGCATAAAATTTTTCCTTGTAAAAAAAACATGCAAAAGCACAGATTTTGTATGTTTCGTTATCGTCATACGTGTTAAGTTTTAATATCTTGCTGTATAGGAAATTATAGTTTTGTCTTAATCTTAATCTTAATCTTAATCTT
>CALKWO010000036.1 GCA_938003875.1 uncultured bacterium | reverse complement strand
ACCAGAAGCAGCCTCTATGGTTGCATTACCGCCAGCGTTGATAGTGGCAGTGATGTCTGCACCTGAGTTCATGGCTACATCGCTTCCTGCTTCGATTGTGGCGTTGATACCAGAAGCAGCCTCTATGGTTGCATTACCGCCAGCGTTGATAGTGGCAGTGATGCCTGCACCCGCGTTCAGAGCTACATCGCTTCCTGCTTCGATTGTGGTGTTGATCTCAGAGCCAGACTGCATTATCACCATATCACCAGCATTGACTGTAGCAGTGATGCCTGCACCTGCTGTTAACGTTACATCATCCAAAGCCTGAATTGTGGCGATGATGGCTTGTGCTGCTGTCAGAGTTACATCCTCAGCAGATACTATAGCCGTAGCATGGATATTACCGCCAGCGTTGACAACGACCGATTCTGTCAACGTCTCAACATTGTTTAGCAATATATCATTGGCCTCGTTTATCTGGATGGCCTTGCCTGCTGTCACAGTAGCTTCGGCAATGTTGGTATTGAGCACCACAGCATCACCAGAGTTCAATACCAGTTCATCTCCTGTTATATCGGCTGTGATAGAAGTCCCTGCTGTCAGGTTTATATCGCATGCTGTTATGATATTGGTCTGGATAGCAGTACCAGCCACAATGGTTACATCGTCACCTGTCATAACATCAGCAAAAATTGCTTCACCAGCAGTCATATTGACATGATTTATAGCGTTTACAGTGGCCTGTATATCAGAACCAGCCTGCATGGTTGCATCAGCACCAGCGTTGACCGTAGCAGTGATGCCTGTACCTGCGTTCAGGGCTACATTGCTTCCTGCTGTTATTGTGGTATTGATACCAGAACCAGCCTGTATGGTTGCGCTTCCACCAGCATTGACCGTAGCAATGATGTCTGCACCAGCAGTCATATCAGCATGGTTTACAGCGTTCACAGTAGCCTGTATATCAGAACCAGCCTGTATGGTTGCATCAGCACCAGCATTCACCATAGCCGTTATGTCTGTGCCTGCTGCCAGGGTTACATCGTCTGCTGCCTGGATTGTGGCTGAGATGCTTCCTGTTGCGATCATCGTTGCATCCTCCGCAGAGATCATCGTTGTAGCAACAATATTACCACCAGCGTTGATTGCCAGAGAGCCTTCTGTACTCTTTATGCTATGAAGCAGAATATCGTTTGCCTCTGTCATCTGGATATTCGATGCCGTGATGGTAGCTGTCTGAATATTGGTATCCAGATTAGCTGCTGCACCTGCATTTGCCGTGAGGTCATTGGCTGTTACATTCGCTTGCAGAGAACCGCCTGCTTCTATGTAGCTATTATTGGCAGCATGAACTGTAGCAGCAATGTTACCGCCTGCTATCAGATTGACATCCCAGTTGTATACGGCATCCATAGTCCCTGTGATGGCTCCTTCTGCGCGGAGGTATACGCTGTCATACATAGAGCTTACTGCTGCATTGATATCTCCCTTAGCGTACATCCAGGCATAGGAGTTTGTTGTGTTCATCTCGCCAGAGATGGAACCGTTAGAGTTGACTACCATCTGGTGGATGGCATGGAGCGTACCCTGCACATCTCCGCCTGCTGTCAGGTTCATGTCATAGCCACTATTCGCTGTGATGGCAATGCTGTCTTGCTCTGCCATGGTTATGCTACCAGAGCTTTGTAGATTTGCTATATTGACAGCAGTCGTCAGGTTCAATCCTGTTCCTGAAGCAATCAGGTTGTTGGCCGTTACATTGGCCTGTATGGTGCTTGCAGCAACCAGATTGGCAATGTCTGTGGCTACTATCGTTCCTGTGATTGTCCCACCAGAAATCAGTGTCAGATCATCACCAGTGTTTATCGATGTTGCCGCTATGCTGCCTCCTGCTGTTATGGCAACAGAGCCATTCGCAGCAAGAGAGTAAATGGTCAGTGCGTCTTTTTCTGTGATGTCGAGAGTACCGCTTGCCCCTGTTGTCAGAGTGGCAAAGTCTGTATTCAGATCAGCCTCATTTGTCGCTGTGATGAAGAGATCACGGCCTTGTAAGGTATAGAGATCATTCTTGCTGTAGATGTCGCTTCCTGTAAGCCTCATGGTTCCATCGCCTATTTTCACCGAAGTCTCGAACAGGATGTAACCAGAGGCGTTCAGGGTAATGTTGGCAGAATCCATGTCTGCCACATCTCGCAGAATGATGTTTTTGGCTGTAACATCAATGACTCCCAGATATTCTCCCATATCGAGAACCACATCTTCGTCAGGGGAGTAGATAATCACATTGTCAATCAGAGATGTCGAGGTTACATATTGGTTCGCTTTGATGCCCAGGTTATGGGATGCTACATTGGGGCCTCTCAGGTCTACTTTATTGGCAACAAGTTCTGGTTCTGTATCCCATCCAACCTCTCGGATGACTCCAGGAGTGACGATGCGGATCACGCCTGCCTGCTTGTTGTTGCCTGTTTCAATGCCTGCCACGATTTCATCTACATAGATATTGGCACCAGAGAGTAGGACGTTATTACCAATCTGGTCTTTGTATATCTTGACATCCATAGCCGTGATGTCGTTCTGAGCCTTGACGCTGATGCTTCCATCCTGCACCAAAACCTGATCCAGGACGATGCTGTTGCTTTCGTTGACCCTCAAATTGCCTTCGCCTGTAATATTAGCGGTCAGATGGTTCACATCGGTATAGACCTGGATTCCAGAAACGGCCTTCATAATGAGGTTGTCCGTAATCAGAGAAGCCTGTCCAGCATTCAATGCCTGTATCTTATAAGCTTCCAGGGTAATGCTTTCCAAAGATTGAGCAACAGTGCTTTCCAGATTCAACTCGCCTGTGGCCTGCAAAGTGATCGTCTTTTCGGCATACAGATGGGCGTTGGCGATGTTCAGATTGCCATCATTCGCCCATTCGATTCTCTTAGCGATAATGTCCAGATCGCTGATGGGTGCGTCCGAAAGTCCTGTGATATAAACAAGCCCTTCGGCCTGTTCTGCTGCCATATAAGGATTGCTGTTTTCACCACTGGCTTCCGTGAGGCGATATTCCATATAGGTGATGGCATTTCTTTCTGCCTGGGAAACGAGTACCATGCCACTGGCATCTTTATATAATGTAGTGCCTTCTGGATCGTTGCTATAGTAGACTCTGGTTTCTGTCTGGCCTGATGAATTGACATAGTAGCCATTCAGTATGTACCTGCCATTCTCCATATATTGATAGTATTTGTTCTGCTCTACGTTCTTCAAGAGGGCTGTTCCATCTTGTGCCACGTATTTGACCATCCCTGTACGAGCATCGCTTACGGATTTCAGAATGACCTCTTCGCCTCGTGCTATGAAGTTGACTTTGGCAACAGGATCGCCTGTCCCGCTCTGGATTGTGCCAGAAATAAACAGGTCTGCGTTGGAAATCAGGCTAATCTCTTCTGTTGCAGTCAGGATGCCGCTAAAGACCATGGTCTTGCCTGTTTCGAGTAGAATTCTCTTGGAGGTCAGGTTCAGGGACTGGCCTAAGGGATCGCTGCCAGCAAAATCGAAGTGGTCGCCAGCACGCAATTCCAGTAAATCAGGAGCAGCCACAGGCAACTGTATCTTCAGATTTTTGCCTGCATCAAGAGCAATGCCAGAAGATGCCTGGATGCTGTAGACTTCCAGGTTGCCTTCCTGGGTTTTCAGTCTTACAACCGTAGCGTCTCCACCAGCGATGGCTTCCGTCATGACCATTCCGCCTTCGGATTCGATAGTTATATTACCAGACACCGTCTCAACAGAATCCACGATCAAACCAGGTCGTGCTTCTGCGTATCCATCGCTGTCTTTCAGAGAAATAGAACCAGAAGCTGTAATAGCTCTGTTGATCCTGTTGGCTGCGATCTCGAAGACAATATCGCTGTTTCCCGCTTCCAGGGTCAGAACGTCGGCAATGATGTCAATATCGCTGTCGGCATCTGTCTGAACGAGCTTGCCTCCTGCGATCAGGGTAATGTCGCCCAGAGAGGTTTGCTCTTCGCTTATGATTTCTTCTGCATAGACACCACTGGAAACTCTATCTAGCAGGATGTCTCCACCCGCATGTACTGTGATGTTATTGGCTTCGCTGTTGGTCAACAGGCTCACTTCGTTCATGGTAACGGTATTGGCAACGCTTATGCTCAAGGAACCGTCCAGAACGGTGATCTTTTCGAGAATCAGGTTGTCTCTGTCTTCTACTACGATGGTCTTGCCTGTGCTGACGGATGTTTCGTCATCCGTGATGACAACATCGCCTGCTGCCAGAGTCGCCAGTTCCAGAGAGTTGATGTCTGCATACAGGTTCACTTCCTCAGCCCTCACAGACAGATGGTCTGCTGTAATGTTGCCGTTCCCCAAGATTTTGCCAGCGATGTCCAGCGTGATGTCGTCACGATCTGCGTTGCTTACGGAAACCGTACCCAGAACCAGGTCAGCATTGCTATCTCCTGCCTTACGAGTGCTCAGTGCGATGTTGTTATTGCCTTGAGTTCCCTGGGTTACAACGTAGTTCGCCGTCATGGTGCCAGCAGCTTCCAGAGATATGCTGCCTTCGACTGTCATGACTTGAACCGCATCCATATCGCCTACAGACTGCACGGTAATATTGCCTTCGCCTGTTGTGGCTTTGGTCAGAATCAGATTGCCGATATTGCTAAGAGTGATATTGCCCTGACCAGTCTCAAGACTGGCCTGTGTTTCCGAGGCATTCGTCAGAATAATATTGCCACTCCCTGTCACCTGGACATTCGCCATGAGTACGCTGGTGTTGGCTGTGAATCCATCTCTCGCTATGGCATCGAGACGATCTGCAACCATCGCTGCCCCGCTCTGGTATATGCGTCCAGACAGAGCCACAAGACTAATCAGGGAAGGATCCGTAGCAACCGAAGTATTTTCGAGAATAATATCACCTTCGAGGCTACCAGCATGAAGCACGATTTCGCTTGGACAGGACATTGTATAGAGATCGCCGTAGATGTCTCCCAGGATGCTTCCTGTGCCATCCGTGCCTGCGTATACAGTGATTCTATTGTCTGCCAGCACTTTGCCTTTCAACTCTATGTTGTCGTTGGCTTGTGCCATTACCTCATCACCAGAAGAAATCTCGGCCTTGAGAATAGCCTGTGTTCCTGCTTCTATCGTTACATTCGCCTCTGCCTGTACCAGAACGCTTTCCGTTAGATTCAAAGCAGTTCCTGCAGAAAGGGCGATGTTGCCCGAAGCGATGAGTTTGCTCTGAGCAGGCAGTATAGCCTCGCCCAAAGACAATCCTTCTGCCATTACGCCTGTGCCTGCCGTGACCGTCATATCGCCCGAAGCACGCAGGATACCACGCAGATAGGTTTCGCCCCCTGACAGGATCGTCAGGTTAGAGCCTGCTGCAATGGCATCGTTCTTGAATTCGCTGAAAGGAGCCTGGCCTTCTTCATTATAGGAACGTGTCGTATAGTTGACCTGCCTCTGCTCTACGATGGCCTGGTTTTGCCAATCTGTAAGGGTCTTGGTTTCTACGATCTTGCTTTCCATTTCGTAGGTTTCGTATCTTGGCCTTAAGCCCCATATTTCCTGGGAATTGCTCACCCACTGGTAGTTCAGGGTCAGACGTTTGTCGTAGATGTCGTACCAGGTAGAATGCCAATCGTAGTCGTAGTCATGCTCCCATTCATAGTAGTAGTCTCCAGCCCAGTGTCCCTGGCTGATCCAATCACCCCATATCTTGAAGGAAGTCATGATATCGTTAAAAGTAATCGTGAGCCAATAAGGAATCTCAAATGCGACAGAATCGCTTAAATTGTACTCGCCCTGATTCAGTATAAGGTCGCGGTCAGCAATGCCTCGTGAAAAATTTTCACCATCCCAAATCTGGACATGCATATTTTGGGGTACTGTGATGCAGGATATCCTGTCATTCCACCAGGTGCCTGTCTGGCTTCCCCAACCTATTGGCCAGATATAAGCTATGTTGCCATAATCGCCTGCGCCAATCTGGAAATTAGCATTGTTTTTCCATCTGTCTGTTGTGGAGGCATCCCAGAAGGTAACAGGATTGTTGGCCCAATAGGATGTGTCTACCCAATGGTGGTTTGGTATCCAGGCTTCGGCTTCGTAGCGATTTCGCCAGTTGTAGGCATTGGATAAACTAGAGGGCGTAGAAAAATACAGATTGGGTGCCCAGGTATAGATACCGTTCATCCAGCCTGCTCTCCAGTAACTCTGATTTCTTATCCATTCTGGATCATAGCTATAGGACATGCCGTTACGTCCATCATAGATATTGAACTGTCGCAACGGATTAAAAGCGGTTTCATAAGCCCACATAGCCCTTTGCTCCATGCCAGGCAAAGTACTATTGGGATGGTCGTAGTTATAACGGTTAATAGCGTTAACATAAACGTTCTCATCGTCTTCAAAATCATCTACCCAGGCCCCATTGATCTGCAGTTGACCATCCTGAATGTAAGAAGTGGCCTGTACCGTGCGGATGCGGGCATATTCACGCCATTGACCAACGCTTTCATACCCGATATTGGGAGCACCCTGGGAAACGACTCTAAGCACATCGTATTGGGCACCGTCCTGCATCCTGATGTATTTGTCCGACCAGCCCGCAACAGGGATGTTGACAATGACGTTCGGGTTGTTGCGCCATTCGGGTGTCCAGGTCTGTGTGCTTGCTACGCCGTCTATGTTTTTGTGTTCTTTAGCATTGCCAAAGCTAAAGTTGTAGAGAGGTTTATATCCTAAGACTGACAGAACAACCGCTCTCTGATCATCGGTAAGGTCGCTGAATGCCGTGTCTCCGTGGACAGGGGCTGCCACGCCGTAGGCTGTCCAGTTGATATGTTCGTTCCAGTAGTCTATATTCTCCACGAAGAATTCGCGTGTTGTGGTTCCATTGTAGTAGCCATCCTGGGTCAGGGTAACGTCCATAGTGCGGAAGGAATTGCCGATCTTTACGCTGTCCATGCCGACCTGTTCTGTGACTGTGGTCTGTACCCAGTAAATCTTAGGCACTTCAATGGTTCCAACAGCCACTCTTCTGTAGCCCGTGATGACATCCACGACAGAAGAGTTTGTCGTAATAATAGGAACCAGAGATGCCTTAAGTCCCTCTGCCATTTCTGCGGTTGCCAGAACTTTCACGTCGCCAGCAGCATCCAGTGTCACAGAACCTAGAGCCTTGACAGATGCCGTATTGCGCACGATGATGTTGTTTTCTGCCTCGAAGTCTACCTCTGCATTAGAGAAGACCAGACCGCTTACCAGTATATCTGTGCTGGCGTTCGCCAGAATATTGCCTGCGCTTTCGATAGCACCATCCAGCACGATCATGTCCGCCTGCATGGTCAGAGAGCCAGAAGAGGAGATAACACCAGGCTCTACGTTTTCGATGTAACCGACCAGATAGATGCGATCCTCTGCAACCAGATTCATGGTAGCATTAGCACCGTAGGTCTTGACAAGGCTTTCTGTCAGGATATTGACGTTTTTGCCTTGCATTAAGAGGGTATTCTGCGCCTCTACTTTTCCTGTGACCGAAACCTCTCCGTTTTGAGAAACCAGGCTGACTTCACCAGAAGCGAGCTCGTTTTGTTTGCCAACTGCACCATGCACTACGATATCCGCATCGGCAACAAGCTCAATCTTGCCATTGGCTCCTGTGCTTATGCTTCCACCAGAGAGACGGTTGTCGTTGCTATCGAATACAAGAGGCTGTACCACGATTCCAGCACCAGAGGCATGAGTTCCACCAGATACCCTGACGTGATCCTCTGCCTTGAGGTCGCCGTCTATTACGATAAGACCAGGAGAAGTCAGAACCAGCTCTGATCCTGTGCCTCTAGCTTCTATGATACCCATGATCTGGACATCGTCCAAAGCCTGTATTTGTATCTTTGCTCCTTCTGTTTGCTCTGCTGTAATCGTACTCATTCCATTCATGGCGAATCTGCCAGAGCTTATATCCACAAGGCCTGTTGCCTGAAGGATACCGCCCTGGATCATGAGGTTCCCATCCTGATCCACGCCTGTACCACCCATGCTCATGACACCGACTTCGATGTCAATCACAGAATCGCTTCCTGTGCTGCCTATGGCTGCTCCAGCATAGATCGCTCCGACCACATCAAGGCTGGCTGCCTGGATGTCAATCTTGCTGCCTTCTTCGGAAGTCACGAGGCGAGAACCCGAAGCAATGTTTACCATGCCAGCAGCCCTGACCGTAATCAGTTCGTCTGCGGATACAATGGCACCCATCTGGTAGAGCTGACCATCGGGTAAACTGTCCGTCTTTCCAAAGGCTATTGCGTTTCCTGATTCGAGCAGGATATCTTCGCCTTCTCCATGAACTGCAAGAGTTGTGTCATAGACTTCGATCAGGTTGCCTGCCGTGACAGACAAAGAGCCTGCCAGAGTCAGATCACCGTGGATGCTGGCTGTGTCTGTTACAGAAATCTGAATTTCATAATCGTCTTTTGATTCTGTATGGTAGTGGCTCCTGACCACACCGCCCATGTCTACATTAGCCCCGACGATGTTCAGAAGTCCTGCTGTTTCGATCCAGCCTGCTTCTTTCTCGATAGTGGCATTGCCATAGAAAGAGCCGATTTCAATAATATCCAGGCTCAGAAGTTCGCCATCGTTCACGCCAATACGGCTGTTGATGCTGATGTCGTTGGCTGCATAGATATAGATTTCGCCATTCTCTCCTGTTGTCTTCATCACGCTTGTGGCTTCTGTGCGTATGCTTACCTCACCAGGGGTTTCTACTGCACCAGCAGAAAGCACGATTCGTCTGCCTGCACTCAGGTCGCCCACTAAGGTCAAAGTTTGGGCGGAATTTACGATGACATCCGAATTCTCGCCACCAGCCACCACATCGCCCTTGACGATTCCATTCACGCCTGCATTGAAAATGATCGAGCCGTCTATGGTTTCGAGCAAGCCTGTGTAGTCCAGGTCTAAGTCTACGCTGTTGGCGGACTGCCCGCTATACATATTGATAGCACTATGAGCCAGTACCTTGCCTGCTACATACAGCCTGCCGTTCGGGCCTTGAGGTACACCGATATTGATGATCGAACCAACTTGGGGAGCATAGAGAGTGTAAGGCAGAGAAGATGCCACATCCCCAGCCGCTACATTCTCGAATCCTAATAGTTCTGCGTTCTCGGATGTCTGCTCCAGACTAAAAGAGTAAGCACTCGTGACCACAAGACGAGAGTCGTGCAGCTTGATCTTGATGTCCTTGTCTTCAGGATCAGGACGATATATCGAATCCACAGGATGCTCGCTATCTTTAGATGCTACCACGACATAGTCTGTATTGGCAAAGGCTGCCTCGATATCTGCCATCAGGTCTTCTATGCCATTGTTGTCCAGAGTTGTCTGGGCTTCTATTGTGACAGCTCCGCGTACCTGGAAGCCGACTTTGTCTAGCTCAACATACAAGGTCACATCTTCTGTCAATCTTCCGTTAGCGTTTTGTATCCATCCACTTGCCTGTATTTCATTTGTATGCGCAGGGGCAAGCAGATCAATATCGCCAGGAGCGTTCAGATTGATCACGCTGTTTTCCTGCCAGGTACTGATCTGTACGGAACCGTGCAGCGTCATGGCCTTGCCTGTGTATGGATCAAGTCCACCGATCAGGTCTATTCTCTTGCCTGCCCGCAAATCGGTTCCTAAAGTAATTTCGTTATCTGCTTGTATGACCAGTTCGGAATCGCCGCCAAAGGTGTTGATCTTTCTGCCCAGATATTCTCCTTCGCTGTCATAGACGGTTTCTACGCTACCGCCAGCAACGAGGAGTCCTAAGATGACTGTATCCTGAGCAGAGCCAATCATGATCTTGCTATCAGCATTGTGGGTCGTGATTTCGCTGGCTCCCGATACCTTTACGCCAATGCCTTCTGGGTTCTGTCCGCCAAGAATCATGACCAGTTCCGAAGCCGTTATATAACCGCCAGTTTCGGTCAGATTGCCTGCCTGATTCAAAGTCATTCCACCGATCCAGGCCTGTCCGCCAGCCTGGATGACGGCTGCGGATTTTTCTTCTGACCAGACCGTGGTTTCGCCCATTCGCTGGCCGTCTTCGTTGAATTCTTGTATTCTATTGCCGCCCGACAGGATGCGCCCTGAAATCTGGACATCGGTTTGAGCATCTATTCCAATGAATCCGCCGCTATTGTCAGAAGTAAGACCTGCTGCTGTCAGGCCACCTGCTGTTTCCAGAATTAAGCTCAGGCGATTGTCGTCTGCACCTGCGGCTTGTGTTGTCTTAATTTCGATGGATCTGGCTGCTACGACAGGAGCATTGATGGCTATCTGCTGCCCTGCGGTGATTTTGACCGTAGAATCTGCTCCTGCCAGGGTTACGCCTGTTTCTCCGATAGTTCCACCAGCGACCACTGCTCCGTAAATATCCACATCCTGACCACCGTAAATCACGATGTCAGAACCAGCCTGGGAATTGCTGATAGAAGAAGTAGCGTGTACATAGACGCTCGTGCCTTTGCTATCGCTTCCGCCAAGATTCGTGATATTGCCATTGGGGTCTATCTGGACACCACCGTAGAGGCTGATGTCGCCTGTAGCCTGGGCAAATCCTTCCCAATAGATCCATTTGTCGGATTGCAGGAATATCTCGGAATTCGCTCCGAAAGCGTTGATATTGCCTCTAAAGATAATGTCGTCCTGGCCTGCTATTTTCACATCGTAGTCATCGCCCAGAGAGGTGATGGTACCTGTGAGCAGGAATCCGAATCCTCTGTGTCCCACAAGATAGTGTTCAGGAGAAACAATGGCAATGGCATCGAAGTAGTCTGCATGATCCAATGCCTTGCCTCCCATGTTGAACTGCATGCTTCCACTGGCCGTTACAGAACCAGCGGCCCAGATTTCACTGGCGGAGTTGATGATGATATTCGCATCGCTTCCCGTTGTATAGGCTATAGGTGATCCGTTTACATCCATGAAATCCGCACCTGCCATGATGGCACTGCCCGAATTTAGATGCACCAGACCTGCGATAGTGATGTCAATCTCTGCATCCTTGCCTTGTGCCTGAACAATACCGCCTTCCAGCAGAGTGAAGGAACCTGTCCCTCGTATCCAGGCGGCAGAACCTTCGCCTTGTGCGTCCACAAGCCCTGCGATCTTGGAGGATGCTATCGTGCGAATCTCTAGCAAGCTCCCTGCTGCTGTGGTTCGGATTGCACTTCCTGTATCCGTTCTCAGGCTGTTGAGGCCATCGGGATAGTTAGCAAAATTGTCCGTTCCCTGGGTACTGTGGACTTCGAGAAGCAATCTGTTTTGCGCTTCAATCCAACCTGATACCTGCATTTGTTCTTCTACATTGAACCAGAGCATCTTAGCACTTACACCAGAATCGGGCAGACCCATTTCATTATGGACGTTCTGTGCCTTGATCTGGGCTTTTCCTGTATGGAATTCCAATGTATCGTTAGGTGCCTGTACATCGCCCCTCACATACATGCTGTCTGCATAGAATTTTACATAATCTTTTAAGGCAGCGTTCACGACTCTAGGGGCAATAGGAATGCCGTTAAGCTTTGCTTCTGTGATGTTCTTCACATCACCAAAGGTCATGGTGTTGCCTTCTGTATCGTGTCCGATTTTAATTACGCTAAATCCATCTGCAAAGGCTGCTATATCGGTCATGGACAAATCGAAGTAGCCATCTGGCCCCAGGACGGATTTGTCTGTGCCTGCGAAGTCTTCCGCAGCACCGCCGATCCTGTAGCTCTGGTTGTCCCATCGGGATCGCAAAATGAGTTCGCCTGTGCCGATGACCATGTTTTCGCCCGAATGGAAACTGACATCATCGGCCATGATATTGATATCTTTGTCATGCGCCAGGGTTGCCAGCATTCCCGATTTCAGATACAGCAAGGAGTCGGCCTGTTCAAGAATAATATCAATAATACCTTTGCTTGTAACCACGCTGTTGACGATTTCCAGGCTGTCGCTCTCACGAATGATGATGTCGCTCAAGGCTTCGCCTGTTGTCCTTACTGTGATGGTCTTTACCGTAGACTGGATGATGTTGGTCAGCCCCTTTGCATCCAGAATCAGATGGCTTGCCGCGCCTAAGAAGAAAGTATCGTCTATTCTAATATTGCCTGTCAGGGCGATGAGCCTTATCAAACCAGCCCCCAGAGTATCGCTGTTGTATCCAGAAGATACGGACAGGTTATCGTAAAGGAGGATATTTGAGCCAATGCCCGATACCTCGATGTCTATCTTGCCATTCTCTAAGGAATTGAGTTTTTTGTTGACCGTTACGTCTCCGACGCTTCGGAAGATCATTCCCTGTCCATGCAGTTCGCTATTGACTACCAGACTGTTGGCATTAATGGTCAGGTCTACCAGGCCGATCATGGATACGCCATTGCCGTCTGTGTTGTTCACATTCGTTACGGCTGCCTGGTCTGTTACGATGATGCTTTCTGCTCCATCGTCGTAGGAAATCGAATTGCTTCCGAAAACGAGCTTATGGTTGTTCAGCGTCAGGTTTTTGCCAGTAGAGTTGATGTCTACGACAAAGGTATCGTTGCCTGTGTTGTTGGTCTGGACAACATCCTTGCCCCAGTTGCCTGCGAAATAGTAGGTTGTGTTGCCTGCGCCGCCAATGAGTGTATCGTCGCCAGCATCTCCATAGACAAAATTCGTTCCATTCTGCAATTCGATTCTATCGTTGTCCACTCCACCATAGAATGTGTTGTATCCGCCTTCGGCGATCAGATTGTCTGCGCCTTCTTCTCCGTATATAGTATTGCTTCCAGTATATGCGTAGATGGTATCGCTTCCTAATCCGCCGAAGAGGATATTGTTCTGACCCCAGGATCGTATTGTATCGCTGCTATTGCCACCATAGACAACGGTATTGTTTCCCTGGGCTTCGATAAGATCGCTGCCTGAATCGCCATACAGCATGGCATTGTCGCTGATGCTCAGGAGACGGTCGTTATCGTCTCCTCCTCGTAAGATGACCTGGCCTGTTGTCAGTGCCAGTACTGTATCATCGCCTTCGCCTGTGGTGATGTCAGCATCGGCCAGAAGTCCAGAGGCCAGATGGATTGTATCTTTGCCTTTTCCAGAATCATTGACAACGACTTTTCTTACGCCAGCGTATTGTTGGGTGACACCCAATCCTATGACATTGATGGTTTCATTGCCATAGTTTCCTGATACGTGTTCCACGGTGAAGGATTCACCACCGTCTTTGCTATAGAAGCTATTTCCTGGCAAATCTCGTTTATAGGCATCTACGCCCATGTTGAGATACAGAACATCGCCGACCTGGGTTGCGAGAACAGGGTCAGGCCCCCAGCACCAGAATTTTTCTCCACTGAAGGTAATCCCCATGACCTCGACTTCTAGCCCCAGACGAATGCTGCTGCCTCCAAATTCAAAGGCTCCACGCAGACCCGCCAGCGTGATTTCAATATCATCGAGAGGCCAGGGTAGAGGTATGTAGACGCTGATAGAACCCCAGGCAGCACCAGCAAAGATTGGATTGCCATTAGACACCGTTAGTTCAAAACCGCCTCTCAGGATAAAAGGCCCCATAGGTATCTCGATGTTCACCTCTCCGTGGAGACGGAAATCCCCATTAGATTTGATATACCCGTCTATGTCCAGAGTCACGAAGCCAAAGAAATCCACGCTGAGTTCATCCAGAGACATCATAAAGATACCATCTTCCACTCCGATGGTGATCGAGCCTACAGCGTTGAACAAGCCAAACGAAAGGGTAGCATCGGCATGGATCAAGGCTGTATTGCCTGCCACCTGGATGCCATTCACATTGAGTGCTTGAGAACCTGTGTTGATTTTAATGTCAAAATTGCCTTCCAGGTTGAATGGATCGAAAGATAAGGCTTTCGCTCCAATATCAATCGCCATAGCAAAGACATCGTCTCGTATGATGGCCCCGCCTCTGACTTCAAGTCTGCCAAAGAAATCCATGTCCAGCGAAGCATCGAATTTCAAATCGAATCCTTGCGAATGGATGAGCAAGTCTACGCTGCCTTTTAATTCAAAGGTATCTGCCAGCACGATGGCACCACCCAGGCTGATGCGGAAGGTTTCGGGGTCAATGGTTCCATTCACAAGACCCAGAACTTCGCCTGTGCGTTTGTCTATGTCGAGTCGTCTGACTACCTGGCTTGCAGAAGTCGTATTGATTTCCAGTTGCGCACGTCCCTGCATTTCGATTACGCCAGCGATTCCCAAATTGCCTGCAAGGTCTAAAACACCCACAAGACCAGCCTCGCTGACCTTGAGCTGTCCAGCAGCCCCTATAGAGCCGAGGCTTCCAAAATTGGCGATTCCGCTCAGGAAGACTTCCATGCCTGTTACGTCAATTCGGAAATAGGCTTCTCCCTGCAATTGCAGCACGCTGGCCAGAGTGATGTTGCTGGCTGTGTGGAATACGAAATAAGGCCCAACCTCGCCTATGGATCCGTCTAGTTGAGGCGCACCGCCCGATATTCTTACATATTTCTGTCCTAATTCATTTGTTTCGAGTGTGTTCAGAAATTCGGGAGACAGATCGTCCAGGAAAATTTCAGGAATCACATAGTCCTGGTTCTTGGATGTCATGTTTGCAATAAGCTCGAAATTGCCGTCAAATTCGATGACAGAAGATAAAGCACCTCCCACTTGCAAGGCCAAATCAAGACGGGCTGCGAATCCATCTTCATTGATGATGATCACGCCTAATGCGTGGAAGTTGAAGAACTGAAGTTCAGGAGGCCCGATGGTCATGTCCGAATTCACGAATATGCTCATGCCCTCTTCGCTGATTTCCAGAGCAAATGCACCGCTCATACCAGCGATCTTCTTGTCGTCTCCTGGCAGAGAAAGATACAGGCTGCCTACGATCTGGAAGCCAAAGCTGGTAGGATCGAGACTGAAGGTTCTCTCGCCTATGCCTGGCAGTACCAGGGTTTCTGTCTTGCTTTCCGTGCTTGTGTTTAGATACATCAGGGATTCTGCATTGACATCAATTCCATAAGGCTGTAAGAAACTCAGATTGCTTTCCATCTTGACAACGCCCCAGATTTCAAAGCCACTGCTGTTGTCTATTACGAGTCTACCTGCTGCTGCTCCTAATGTCATCTCCGCACCAAACAAGGAGAATTTTGCCTGAGCATCCAGGTCTATCGTGAATCTTGTCTCCTGGAAAGTCAAAGTCACAGAACCCTCGAAGGTCAAGGTCGAGAAGTTCAGTATATTGCGATCTATGCCACCTTCCAAAATAATCTGGGCTGCATCATCGCTGCCATCGTTGTTCATATCTACGGCAAGAATGCTGACCATGCCTCGTATGGTCATGTCAGGAGGCAAGCCCAGTTGTTTCATTCCAGGCGTGCTATACTGGTCTATCAGAAGCATGATTCTGACATCGCCCTGGCTTATGTCTTCGAGATCGAAGTAGAGCCTTGTGTCCATCATCATGCCAGTGGTATAGAGCAGATTTCCACTTAAAGCGAATTTCCCTTGTGTGCTGACAATCATGTTTACATCCCCCATGAAAGCAGGGCATGTAATCGTAGCACCAGCACGCAGGATGATAGGATTCAGGAATTGATCCCAGAAATCACCACCTCCGCCTGACGTACTCTGGTATTGGAGTATTACCTGCTGTTTAAGCTGGCTCATCCATTGCAATGCCGTGAGTTCCATAGGAGAGTTAAAGACAGGATTCCTCAAGTCTGTTGGCGCACTGATGGTCGGGAACGTATCGTTGAAGGTGACACCTCCTCGGAAATTGTTCAGCACAACAGGCCCAACAACGATGGGAACGTTTGCCATCATATACATAGACAACGGCCCCAGTTCGGAAAGGCCTAGCATAAGAGCAAATCCGCCGACTCCCTTCATGGTCGCCGATGCCTGTAGCCCACCATAGAGAATGCGATCTGCTACCGTTGTTGACATATCCAGATCATCAATCAGGTTTCCACTTTCATCCAGACGGATCAGGCCAAGAACGATGGAACCGCTAACCTGCATGGCATACATATCGCCTGAAATGCTGATGGCAACGCCTGAGAGGTCTTCGATGGGCATTTCCCCATCCATGAGCTTCTGGACATCAATGACAGCTCTGTCTATTGCTCCACTGATGCTCAAAGGCCCCATATTGGCAGAGATTCCTGCGGACAGGACAATCTTGAAATCTTCGGGTGCGTTGTTGAAATCGCCCCAGACAAGACCCAATGTCTGTATCTGGATGGGCAGCCAGGAAGGCCAGAGTAACTTGCCACTCGTGGTTGGGCCAACATTCAGGGAGACACCGAAATTTTCCATAGCATAGAAGTCCCCACTTCCAAGTATGGCAAAGTTGCGGGCTGTACCTGTGATTCCTACATTCTTGAGAGTAGCGGAGGCTGAGCCAAAGCTCGCCAGATATTCATTGTCCGCAGCATCGGGATCAATCATGACATCCGTTGCCTTGATTTCCAGGAAACTGCCTATGCTGATGACGATTTCCTCAGCACTCAACTGCCAGTTGCCTGGGGCACCGACGTTCATATCGAAGACATTCATGTTTAGATCAAAGCTGCCAGACAGGTTCTTGACAGAAATGCCAAAGGCACTTCCTGCTGTGATAGAGGCCGTCCCTACGCTCAGGGTTATGCCTACACTCAGATCGCCTGACATGCCAAAGCTGAAGTTCGAGAAGGCAATGGAAGGATCGCTGAAGCTCAAAGGCCCAAGCTTTTTGTTCGCGGTTCCTGTGGGCATTGTGGCTGGAGTTCCTGAAGTCGTTCCTCCTGTGGTGGTTCCACCAGTGGTTCCCCCTGGTGTGCCAGAGGTAGAAGAGGACTGTGTATCAAAATCAAAGCCTTCGATCTCAAAGGATTTCATCTGGAATCCCTGGGTCTGGCTCATTTCAAAAGAAGCACTTCCGCCAAGAGAAATGACTTCTTCGCCATCTACCATGAGTCCTAGTCTTGCCTGCTGTATGTCAATGTCCAGAGCATTGCCTGCGCTGGTAATGTCTACAGAACCACTCAGGCTGAAGAGATTGGCTACCGTGAAAGTGGCATTTCCGCTCAAAGCCTTGAGATTGCCTTCTGGTGCACTGAATCCAATGGTTTTTGTCATTCCACCGATTTGTATGCTCTCGCTGACCGCTCCGCCTGTGGTGTTGACTCGTATTTTCATGTTTTCCGCAGCGAAATCCAGACCAGGTATTCCACTAAAGGATATATTTCCAGAGGCTTCCAGGGCATAATTGGAATTTTCATACAGAACCAGGCCCAGGCTTCCCTGGGAGAGCTGGAAGTTCATCCCTTCTACGCCAATGAATCCTTCAACATCGCTGGCTGCCAGGATGGTCTTTCCCTCCTGCATGGCAACTGCCACATTTCCTGATACCTGGATGAAGTCAGCGATGTTGATCGTAGCATCGCCACTCACTGCTTTGTAATTGCCTTCCGAAGAACTAAAGGATATTCCAATCGTCTGCTCGCCCAATTGTATGGATTCTTCTACGGCATTGCCTGTTGTGTTGACACGCACTTTCATGTCATTGGCTGCAATGTCCACGCCTGACAAGCCTGTAAAGGCTATATTGCCTGAAGCTTCTAAGGCATAGGTGGAATTATCGTAGAAAACCATGCCTAAAGAGCCATCCGTCAGGTTGAAGCCAAAATCGTCCGTGCCTAGAGAGCCTGTGACATCGGTACCTGCCAGGATGATCTTGCCATTGTCTTTAATGAATGCAAAATCCCCTGAAATCTGGGCAAGACCAGCGATTTCTATATTAGCATCCTCGAACCATAGAGTCGGGCTGGATAAATAGGAAACCTGAGAGCCAGAAGCGGAATTCCATACCACATTGGCCAGGTTCTGTTTGTAATGGAATATCGTAGAGAAGCTGGCAAACTCTCCGCCTAAGGTAATTTGGGTATCCAAATCCAGGTCTACTTCCGCGTTCATCTTGACTTCTACTACTAAGTCCTGATAGTGGGTTGCGCTCAATCTTCCATTGGTTCCACCTTGTAAATCAACAGACAGAGAGCCATAAAGCCCGCTCGACAGACCATCGGTGTCTCTGGGGTCGCTTTTCAGGACATCCGCTACCTGCAAGGCCAGGACAGCTAATTCGCCGTTCAGGGTCGAGGGCTGTCCATTGTCTGAAGTGAAGCTGACAGACAGGTCTAGCTTGAGTTCTTCACCGCCTGATCCTGATCCGCTTGTCACCAGGTATACTCCATCCTCTGCGCTGATTCCAAAGCCAAGAGCAAAGATATAGTCCATTTTAACCTGAATGTCAGAATCTATGGAGAGTCCCAGTCCTGGTACTGCTGCGCTAAAATCTATTGGCACGGTTTCGTCTAAGAGATTGCCTCGGAGCAAGAGGTTGAATTCCACAAAATCACCGCCAAACAACTGTTGGATATCCTCTGCTGATGTAATGGTGTTGTATACGTATTGACCAGAAACAGCATCATAAGTCTCTGTGACAAGACGATTTCCCAAAGATTCAAAGAGTGCCTGCTGGATCAGTTCTACTGTGGTCTTATCGAAATTCTGCTGAGAACCCAGGAGGAATCCACCGATTCCGCCAGTGTATGTGCCATCCAGATTTTCTGTGCCTACGACCAGGTTTCGAATGTCTTCGTCAAGGAAGCTGGCTGCATTGTTCACAGCACTGCCAATCAAAGGCAAATCGAGATCGCCCAGGAATTCTCCTACTCCACTCATACCATCGAACACCAGGTTCAGTCCGTTTACAATGTTTCGCGGATCGTTGAGTAAGGCTGCCAGATCAAAACTATTTGCAAGATTCGGAGCGACTACGTTGAATCCCTTGAATCCACCGCCGAAAGCATCGAATCCCGTGTCTATATGCAAAACATTATCGGCGATTCCATCTTCGTTTTTATCCTGACTGGTTCCGCCTAAAGGCATATTGTCTGTTGGGAAATACAGAGGTAAATCAATCTGGGCACTGCCTTGTGCTGTCAGATCAAAAATGCCAGAACCTAATTCGCTTATAGCATAGCCACCATCTCCTGCGCTATCGCTCTTGAGAGCAAAGCCCGCCTGTAAGGATAGACTGGCATTGGCATCTTTGGCAGCAAGCTTTACTTCTCCTATTACAGGGACATCCACCGAAGCTTCAAAGCTCAGGGGAGTCTGGTTATAAATGTCCAGACCTGCCATGATGCTTGTGGAATCCTTGATAAAGAATCTGGGAGCAGTGATGTCTTTCACATCGAATCCAAAGCCTAGATCGAATTTCAGGAAAGCATCCACTGTTACATCCCCACCTGCACTCACATTGAGTACACCACCATCTCCCATCAATGCCTGAATAGCATCTGGTGCTCCTGAATTGGCGATGATGTCTTGTAAATCCAGACGGAATGCTTGCTGTGCATTCAGATGTTTTTCAAACAGGAATTCCACATCGAGACGGGAATCTTCATATTCAAAAGCAATGAGTTTATTCTGATCAAAGGTATGCAGTATATCCCGATCTGCTTTTCTTGCAATAAATTCATTAGCATCCACAAGGGTTTCTGCGATTTCCAGATTGGTAGAACTGCCTTCGAGTCCTTTGGCAGCCAGTTCGTTTATGGCTGTCGTGGCTTCAATTCCCTGGATATGGTACACTGTGTTAAGATAATTTCTTGCCTGTTTTAAAGCATTCGTTAAATCCTCATCGCTTACGGACATAACAATATTGTCGTCTGTAGAGTTGACAGTCAGTCCATTAGCATCGAGATTGGACAGAGCTTGTTTCCATTCTTCAGAAGCACTCTGGAGAAGGTCACGGTCTTGTTTTGCCTGTTCTACGCTGTTGCTGGCACTCAAGAGTAAAGAAATGGCTTCGTCCGTTGCATTGACTGGCAATCCTGCCTTTTCTAACATGCTTTGTGCAGAGGCTTTGAGCATATCATACAACATGCCCAGTTCTCCCTGGATGTCTTCGCCCAGGTCTCCGCCTGTCAGTATGTCGCGAGCCATCTGGAAGATTCCGATCTGGGCCGTTCTGTCGAAGGCTGCTGCGATTTCTTCGTCTGTGGAATTCTGAGTAAGCCCCATGCTTCCCAGGCTTATCAGAGCATTGACTCTGGCTTGATCGCTGGCTACCAAATCACGATCTGCTTTTCTTGCTACAATATCCGTTGCATCGGCACTGGCATAGGCTATATCCAGATTGGTAGAGGTGCGGCTGAGTCCGTATATCGTAAGCTGATCCTGGGCTGCCGCTGTGTCCCGATAGAACTGCAAATTCTGGAACTCCCCTGCCTTTTGAGACTGGGCCATTGCCAGCAGGATTTCCTCGTCTGTGGAGCTTCCATCCAGCTCTACGGAGATTCCTGTCAGATTCTCGTAGGCTGCGTCAAGTTCTGCTCCGCCGATGTTTAGTCCTAATCCCAGGGTATCGTTGATCGCCTGGCTTAGATCTATTTCCAGTTTCTGCATGTTGCTCAAGGTATCCTGCACTGTTTCAATAGCAGTCACAAGCCCTGAGACGACATCCACAGAACCAGAACCCAATAGTTCCACAAGACTCATATCAATGAGAGGCATATTTTTGTAAGCCAGGCCGTCTTCATCCACGATTTGCTGCAATGTGGATTTCAGACCTTCCAGCAAGGCATCCAGAGATACATTTTTAATATCGAACAGGGCATCCAGATTCTGGACACTGGTATGCACAGGTATGCTATTGAAGAATTCCGACAGCGTTGCCCCTTCTGTAAACTGCGATGGATGCGTCAGTGTATTGAATTCCGAATGGATATTCGCTGGACGATCCTTGTCGTTGAATCCCCCTAAAGCTCCCTGGAGTTTGATGGGAAGATCAATCGTATAGGTGCTGTCCTGGCTTAGAACAGGCGATCCCAGAAGGACTCTGGACAACTCTTCGGCATAGTAACGCCCCTCTTTGTTCATCATCAATTTCAGCTCAATCAAGACCGTTCCATCTTCGATTCCAATTCCTACAGGCCCAACGTTCATGGATATATCCAGAGGCTCGGCATGGTCTGCGTTCAGACTTCCTACAAGGGCAGGGTCTTCGATATAGAATCTGCCTCTTTCATCCAGACCAAACACGAATTCCAGACCAAAACCACCTGATAGGACAATAGGAGTGGATTGATCTATTTCTCCTGGCAGCAGCGAACCCCATTCTCCGAGGGTTTCACCGCTAAAGCTCAGATTCACATCCTGGCTAAAATCCAGCAGAGAAAGGTTTGCCTTGAATTCTATGGCTTCATTCGATAGAGTCGGGCTTAAAATATCGAGTGCGTACAGATCTGCTGTCGAGACATGGCTATTGTTTTCAAATACCGAAGCGATCTGGTCGCGGATGGCTGTAGCGATCTTGCCTGTGATATTTTCCCCTGTGAGACTCCATACAGCATCGAATGCTGTGTCCAGGAAAGGCAGGTTTCCGACTATGCCAACATTGTCCATGATGACATTCCCATAACCCGCTGCCCAATCTGCAAAAGCGTTCAGTCCTGCCAGAATCTTTTCTTCATCCGACTCCTGCCCTTCCACAAAGCTTTCTTCTGAACTCAAGAGGACAGACTCTTTGGTGTCCCCTTCGGGAATGGCGTTTCTCTGGCTTGTGGATAGTGTCAGATTCATCAAATCTTTCGATGTGCCTTCTATGTCGGCCAGTCCTAAAACGTGTCCAATTTCGTGCATGACCACGGTCAGAAGATCGAATTTACCGTACGCTTCGCTGTCCAAACTGGAGACTCTTCCTGTTGCTCCAAATTCTTCATCCTGCGATGGGGTTTGATCTACAAACCAGCCTCTACCTGCTGCTGTGCTGTCCAGGAATATGACTCCGCTCTTAGTCTTTCCTAAGGCATCTCCCCCCATATCCGTGATGATAAAGGAAATTTCGTCTAAATCTACATTGCTGGCTAACGGCGATTCCTGCCATCTCGCTTTGGCCTCGGCCACTATGGAATCAAGCTGGCTGTAATTCAGCACCTCGGATGTATTGTCCGATGATTCTGTGTCTCCTGCTGCCAGCAGAATCCCTTCTCCTTTGGTCAGCGCACTTGCCAGGAAGAATTTTTTCGCCTGGTCTTCGTCGGATATTTTGGTTTCTACCTCTACATCACCGTAGATCGTCACCTTTCCCGATACTTTTCCTGTATAGGTTACTATCGTCATTCCTGGAATCTGGGTGTCTACTTGAAATTTTACCGTCTTGTTTACTGTGTCTTCTTCTATTCCTGTAAAATCTACTGTGTCGCCTCCGCCTCTTGTGTAGATGACATCGTTTCCGCCTGCATTGTCATCGGTATAATAGAAGGTATCGTCTTCCTTGCTTCCCAGGAAAATATCGTCGTTCGGGCTTCCTCCGAACGCTCCGATGCTCTCCATCGTTACGGTATTATAGTTTCCCAGATTGCTTCCATCGGCTTTCAGCTCCTGCTTGTCCCCCATCTCTGCAAATAGAATCGTCCACGGGGTTTCCTTGCTTCCTGATCCCAAAACAATGGTCATAACATTGATTTTTGCCAGGGCTGCCTGCACTTCCAATGCCGTCGCATCAAAATCAATATCCTCTGTCTTGCTGCTGCCATAGCTCAGGGTAAAGCTTCCGCTTGTCGCATCTGTCCACAGGCTCTGCACCTCCTGGCTCAACTGCGTTCCTGCTGCCTTTGTTTCCACTGTTATCGAGGCCTGCACATCCTTCTTTGCTTTGTCTGCCCCTACCAGCCACAGGTTACTGTCGTCTGTTGTAAATTCTTCTGCCTTTCCTACGTTGTCGAATGCGATTTTCCAGGGATCGTCTTTTGCTCCTGCTCCTGTTACGGAAACCTGCAAACCAATTGCTTCCAGGGCTTTCTCTACATCGGATGCCTCTGCATCATAGGCAATCTCTTTTGTTGTTTTCTCTCCATAAGTTATGGTAAAATTTCCACTCCTGGCATCGTTCCAGATCGTCTGCACCGCTTTGGTATTTTCATTGCCTTCTGTCGCCATCTCTATTTTGCTGAAACTTTGCAGCACCGTGTCCTTTAACAGCTTACTGTCATCTGCTTTCAACTGGGACACATTGCCTGGCTGTGTAAACAGAATCTTCCAGGAATCTTCCTGTGTACCCGCGCCTGTCACAGTTGCCTGGATTCCTATGGCTGCGAGGGATTGCTGTATCTCTATGGCTTTGGCATTATAATTCAGCAAGCTCGTTGTCAGGTTGCCCAGGCTTAAGGTAAAAGTGCCTTCCGTCGCATCGTTCCAGATTTGTTGCACTTCCTGGGCAAAGAGAAGATTTCCTCCCTCCCATGCTGTGCTTATCGTTGTCGAGGCTGCTATGCTTCCATTTATCATGGTTATTTTCAGCAGCTTCCCATCCTGTGTTGTCAAGTCTGCTACATTCCCTGGATTCGTGAAGCGAATCTGCCATGGGCTGGATTCTTTGCCTTCTCCTGTTACTGTTGCCTGAACCCCTATTTTCAACAGAGCCGACTGCACTTCTGCCGCGCTGGCATTGTATTTTATATTTTCTGTTGTCTGACTATTGTATACGATCTTGAAAGTACCTTCTGTTGCATCGTTATAGATTGCCTGGATTTCTGAGGTGGTCGCCGTGCCTTGTGTCAATGTCTTAACTGTAGACTCGACGGCCGCATAAAATGCCTGTACCGCAGAAAGCTGCAATAGATTTTTGTCGTTTGTAGTCAGTTCTTCTACATTTCCTGTTTGCGCAAAGGTAATTTTCCAGGGGGATTTTTCTGTTCCACTTCCTGTTACCGTTGCCTCTATTTCTATGGCTCTCAAGGCTGCCTCTATGTCCGATGCCTCTGCATTCCATGCCAGGTCCTGTGTTTTAGAAGCTCCCTGTACAATCTGGAATGTTCCCTTTTTGGCATTGGTATAGATTGTCTGGATTTCTTTTGTACTGCTGTCGCCTTGGGTTACTGTTTTTACGACAGAACATGCTTGCAAATCTTGCAATAGGTCTTGGTCTTGAGCTGTCAGGGCTTCCATATCCCCCTTTTCGTTAAACACGATTCGCCAGGGGGCTTGTTCTGTTCCCATTCCACTGACTGTTGCCGAGGCTCCTATGCCTGCCAGGGCTGTCTGTATTTCCTGCGCTGTTGCATTGTATTTCAAAGTCCCTGTCGTTTTTTCCTCTCCAGGAATCTGTGTTCCCAGCACCGATATTTTTTTCTTGAAGCTCAGGGTAAATGTTCCACTGTTTGCATTGTTCCAAATCGTCTGCACTTCTTGTGTCGTACCATTTCCCTGTGTCTCTGTTTTTATGGTTGTGGAAGCTGCTTTTTCCTGCCATAGATTGCTATCGTCCACTGCCAGGCTTTCTCTCTCTCCTGCTTCATCGAAGGTTATCTTCCAGGGACTATCCGATGTTCCTTCTCCTGTTACAGAGATTGCCATTCCTATTTTTTCTAAGGCTTCCTCTATGTCTGCTGCTTTTGCATCAAAATCTATCTCTTCTGTTGTCTTACTTCCCCAGGTAATCGTGAACTTTCCAGTGTCTGCATTTGTCCAGATTCTCTGCACTTCTTGTGTCGTTGCGTCTCCTTCCGTCAGCGTATCCACTACACTCCACGCTCTTACTTCATCTCCCCAGATTCCTACCTGGGTTTCTCCTATAAAGGCCTTTCCTTCGGTTACGTCTATCGTTACTCCATGCTCGGCTCCGTCAAAGCTCGCCTTGCTTACTTCTTCATCCTCGTCTCTCTCTACCTGCCCTGGTTCCAGCATCTTCCATAGCTTTTGCAAAGGATCCAGGTCATCTTCGTTTTCTTCTTCGTCCGCTCCGTCTACCGTGTCATTCCCTCCCTGGCCCAGAATGAATTCTTCCTCTCCATTCTTTCCTGTCAGGCTGTCATCTCCTGCGCTTCCAATGACCTTTCCTACTGACGATACGGCAAAGTTGTTCAGCTCTTCCATAGGAATCAGGCCGTCCTCGTTCCCTGTGATGAATGTTGTCAGGCTGTTCAATATATCCAGCACTTCGATTCCAAAGCCTGCTGCTGTTTCACTTGCTGTTCCCCAATCAAAGCCAATCGAAGGGAATTCCATGATCCGAGGTATCTTCCATTCGGGTACAATGTCATACTGCAAACCTGCTCCCAGGTCTACTTCCAGTTCTCCTGTATATTCCGAATAGTCCAGCGTGATGTCTCCACCCATTCCTGGGACTACTGTTCCATTGAACAGAGCGTCTCCTGGCAATCCTTCTCCATTGCCTATGAATTTTACCGTTGTGGTTCCTGCGCTTCCAACCAGGTTTTCTATTCCTGTTGCATACACCCAGCTATATCCTGGCAGAGGGCCATTGCCCAAGATAGGGTCTAATAGTGGATTGCTCGCATACACTGTGACTAAATTTGTAGATCTGTCTGGCGAAGCTTCTACCGTTACATACAAATCCCCTTCTATTCCAGAGAAATCCAGCGTGTCTCCGCCAAAGATTCCCAATGGATCTGGTAGCTCGGCTACGGCTGCTATTCCCCAGATTCCTTCGAATTTATACGTATCGCCTCCTGTCATTCCCAGGATTCCATGCGCTCCCAGCCCTCCTACTACGGATTGCACCAGGGTATCAGCCACTCCCAGAATTTTTTCTCCTGTACTTCCGCCATCCTTTCCTGACTGGTACGCATCGTACAATGTGGAGACTATCGAATACACATCAGGCCCACTCACCGTAAATTCATTTCCACCCCAACCTGAGAGCATTCCCGATACAAGATCCCACAAGGCATTCTTTGCTGTTTCTGCATTTTCTCCTGTGAAGGCTCCCAACGGATCATGGGATATATTCTTGACCAGTTGGATAGTCTCTGCTGATGGCATCATGTCTGTTCCGACAACCAGACTCATCCCTGCTCCATACACGACATTGTCTATATTCTCGAAATGATCTCCTGTTGGCAGGCCTGAAATCTTATCAATATTCAGAAGGCTAATATTTTTCAGGCTCTTGAAATTTTTTAAAAATCCTGTCAGTCCTGTCAGGACATTGTCCCCTAGATTCGCTATGTTCACAAGGCTCATGGGGTTTGTAACCGACCAACCACTTATGTCTATCGTGTTCGTTACGTTCAGATCGGGAATAAATTGTAGTGCTGTCATGGCATCCAGCATCCCTAGCAAATCTCCCATACTGCCTGGTATGAGATCGCTCACTGCCATCTTTCGCCCTTCGCCTCCGATGATCTTTCCCTGGAACTCGTGTCCAGGCGACTGGATGCTCTGATCCATGATGAAGTTGTTCTCTTCCCTGCCTCCATACACTATGGTGTTTGTACCTACATGAGTGAATACGATCTTGCTGTATTCCACGCTCCCAAAGCTTGGGCCATAGTAGGGTATCGCCAGATCCGCTTCTTTATATACGGTAAGCTTGACATGCCCATCTTCTTCTTCGAAATTGAAGTTCAGGGTTTCATCCACTGCACGGAAATCAAGGATCAAAGGGGCATTCCCCATCGTACTCGTATCTATCGTCAATTCCTGATTTTTGTTTATCAAAGAGGGGCCAATGTCATCGAATAAGTATTCACTGGCTTCGATCAGATTATTCAGCCATTCTTTCGTGGATTTTGTTTGCCCCCAGTCATTTCCGAAAACGAAGGTATTCGCTCCTTGGCTCGCCTTGATGGTTTCGATGTGCTGGAGCATTCCCTCTCCTTCGGCATCCTTTCCTACAATCACTGTTCCCTGTATCTCTGGGCTGATCCGAATGCTTGTTGCCTCGCCTGCCTGGGCCTGAGCAGACCTTTTTACCGTGAATTCCAGGAAATGGCCTGTCAGTGTTCCGCCAAAGAAGTCCTTGTAGCTTCTGTTTACTATGTTTACAGTAATCTGATCTGCTATTTCCCAATCTTCTAATCTTCCAGTCAGGTCGGTCTTGAGGCGATCTTGATCTGCCTGTTTTGACAGGTCATATTCTATTGTAGGCCATAGTGGTATATGATAGGCATGGACTCCCTCGCCAAAGTTGATTTCCAGATAGAAATCCCGCTTTCCGCTTATCTTATCTGGCAGCACTTTTTCTGCCTTCATCACCACATCGCCTGTCGCATTTTCTGCATACTGGCCTGCTGTAAAACCTAAAAGGTTTGTTATGTTTACTTCCCCTGTCGAAAGCGTCCAGCCTTTTAGCTTTTCCTGTGCTGTTTCCAGAACCAGGGTTTCTCTGTTATCGCTATTGGTGACAACCCCATCATCCAGCATTCCTTCTGTGGAAATCAGCGTTCCGCCACTCAGAATATGCACATAGTTTTTTTGCTGCCCCGAAAAATCCAGAACATCGCTTCCTTCAGATTTTCCTTCTACAACAATCGCTACTCCTGTCGTTGAATCGAACTGGTAGGTGTCGTCTTCTGCATTTCCTTTCAAGACATCATACCCTGCTCCTGACACCAGCGTATCATTACCTGCTCCTCCTAGCAGCGTATCGTTGCCTGTTCCTCCTAGCAGCGTATCGTTGCCTGCTCCTCCGTCCAGCAAGTCATGGCCTGCTGTTGATGCTATCTTGTCATCTCCTTCTCCTCCTGTAATCGTGTAGCCTGGCCCTTGTGTCTTCAAGACGAGTATATCGTTTCCTTTGGAGAGCATCACAGATTTTATATTCAGGATTTCTTCTGCCAGACCAGCGTAAGTTTTACCCAAAATGCCAAATTTTTCTTCCTCTGTCAGATTTACAGAAATTCCCGCTACACTATGCGTTAAATCCAGTGTATTCTGTCCCTCTCCGCCATTTAGTATTCCTGGCAGATTGCTATTTGACTCAAACACGAACGTGTCGTTTCCACTTCCTGCTTGCAGATCGCTTATCTTATAAGCCGTTATCTGCATGGAAGTGCCTTGCGCCACATCAATCTGGTTGTATGTCTTTTCTGTAGGGGCATGGAAGGTATAGGACATATCTTCCGATACCTCACTGGCATCCAGGGTTACTTTTCCTGTTCCTTGAAAATCTATTGCCTTGCTGATTTCGAGGAAATCGTGGCTTGCGTTTCCTATTACATTATCTTCTGAGGTAATCTTGAACCCATATTTGTTCTCGCCTTCTGTGCCTATGGATTTCAGTGCTAGCGTAGAGTCTGCTGCGACTCCTTCAAACGCAATGGTATCCTTTCCTTCTGTTCCTGCTGGTGCCAGTATCAGATTGTCCTTACCCCAGTCAGGCCAGAATTTATAGACATTGCTACCAATACCGCCGTCCAGCGTATCGTCTCCCTCTCCTCCATTAAGAGCATCATTTCCTTCGTTGCCGTAAAGTTTGTCTTTGCCTTCGCCTCCTAGAAGATTATCGTTGCCCTCTCCTCCATAGATATTATCGTTGCCTTCTCCTCCCTTAAGTATATCAATGCCAGCTTTTCCATAAAGAATGTCGTGTCCTTTGCCTCCTTCGATCAGGTTGTTTTTATCATCTCCCACCAGGACATCGTCTTTATCGGTGCCGATCATATCCTCGAAATTGCTTACGGAGAGAGAATAGTTTGTGCTATCTAATATCTTTGCTGTTTCTTTGGCTATATTTTTTTCGTTTCCGCTAAAGTCCTGAGCAGAAAGATTTACCTCTACGGATGCAGTTGCTAAAGCGGAGAAATCCAGGGTATCTTGTTTTGACCCGCCTTTGAGTGATTCAAAACCTCCTAGATTCAGAAGATTCGCGCTATCATCCAGCGATTGGACAGAGGCTTTGACTATGTTTTTTCCTGCAAACGCTCCTAGCTCTATCCCCCAATGCAATCCTTTCTGGGATTTGGTGAAATCGAGGGTGTCGCTGCCATCATAGCCTTGTATTGTGAGTGCTTTCTCGCTTTTTGTCAGATCGCCTGCGATCTCAAAAGAATCATCTCCTTTAGAGCCTATCACATAACAAACATTTTTCGCTGTGAATGTGTACTTCACACCTTCGATTTCATACTCAAAGAAAATGCTGTCTTTCGTTACGGAAACTTTGGGCAAGGTTCCTACAAAGTCGCCAAAGGTGATCCTGGTCTTGCCATTTCCTTCAATTATTATGCTGGCTATGGGCAATTCTTTTACATTGTATATCCTCGTCTTTTCTTTATCTGCTGCGTTTTCCGTGATGGTGAGAGCCGTGCCTGCTTTGAGGGTTTCTACTGAACCAAAAGACGCTGTCGAGCCATCTTCTGTCCAAACTTTGGTTTTCTCTATGATAATATCAGGCAAAAATCCCGTTATTTCCTCATCAGGGAAAAATTTGCCTAAAAGCTCTCCCTGTACGCCTGCTATGGCTGTAACCTTTTCCGCTTTCAGGAATGTTCTACCATCTGTAGCGATGCTTACCTGCTTACCTTCTACAGACAGCATATCTGGCTCTACCTGGTTGACTTCCTGGTTTCCATCTATCGAATAGAAAAGCTTTGTGATGGATTTATCCAATCCTTTGAAATTCAGGCTGGTTTTTGCTGTTCCCATAATTTCCACAGGGTTGCTTATCCTGGCACTGACTGCATTTTCTCCTGCTCCCTGGATGTCCAGCTTGAAATCTATTGTGCCTGGCTTCTGACTAGCCTTGACGGCTATGCTATCCCCATAAAATTCCAGGGTTGTCTCTTCTGAGGCATTGTCTTTGTCTTCCAGGGTATCCTTACCCCAGTTTCCCGAAAAGACGTAAGTATCGTTGCCTGTTCCGCCTCTGAGTATATCCGCTCCTTCTTTTCCTTCGAGGATATCGTCGCCTGCGCCGCCTTCTATCGTATCGTCCTCACTTCCGCCGACAATGGTATCGTCACCTTCATCGCCTTTCAGTGTGTTTTTTCCCGACTCTTCTATGATGATATCGTCGCCCAGACCACCAGAAATGGTATCATTTCCTGCCTGACCATGCAGTATATCTACTCCTTTTCCGCCATAGATCGTATCGTTTTCCGTACCTCCCTGTATCTGGTCGTCGCCATCTCCTCCGTACAGAATATCCTCGCCAGCCTCTCCGTAGAGTATATCTATGCCATCCTGCCCATGAATCGTATCAGCATCTGCGCCGCCCCAAATCCTGTCATCTCCCGTTCCTCCTTCCAGGATATCCTTTCCTGCTTCGCCTTTGATACGATCATCGCCCCCATTACCATGGATCACATTATCCAGAGAATTTCCAATCAATATGTCATTTCCACTGCCGCCCTCTATATTTTCAAATCCTTCTACCGTAACTTCCAGGATTTCATTTGTATCTGTTTTCTTGTATACTTCGACTGTGTGGGCTTTTATTCCTTCATTCTGTACATCCGAAAGATTTACCTTCATCGCGCGGTTTTCACTTGCAAAATCCAGCTTGTCTTTGCCTGTTCCTGTCTGGATAATCTCCATATCATAGGCCTGAAGTTTTTTCCCATCTTCCATTTTTATTGTATACAGAGGCTCTATTTCATTGTAGTTTGGATTCTTTTGTCCGCTTTGTACAGAAAGGCTTAGATTTTGTGTCCATAGAGACATATCTAGCTTATCTGTCCCCAGATGCCCGTCTATATTTATCCCTGTCGTTCCTGAAACAATATGGAAAACATCATCATACGAAGTTCCTATCAGGTACTCTATGCCTCTGGCATGAAATTTCAGGGCTTTTGCCTCTATGATCTTTTCTGTTTTTTCATTCTGTGATACATCGAAAACTACGCCGCTTCCCATCTTGTCAAACGACAATACGTTTGTATAGCCTGTTCCCTGCCTTGCTATGATCTTTTCTATATTCCGCGCCGTTATGGTAAAGACAGTCCCTTTTTCTGTCGTGCCTTTAACGATTATATCTTCGTTGGCCTGTACCAAAAATTCAAAATAACGTGCTTTTCCTGAATATTTGGAAAAATCCAGAACATCTGCATCTCCTTCACCACCATTCAGCACTATGCTTCTTGCGCTGGAAAAACGGTCTATCAGGAATACATCGTCTCCCTCTTTTCCATATACCGTGACATCCAGACCTTTGGTTTCATAATAGTTGTTTATTTTACTCCAACCTTGGATAAATGTATCGTTCCCTGACGTTCCGTCAATGGGAATATTGCTTAATAGAAACGACAACTCTCCTGACACATCTCCTGTAAACAGATTCTGCGTTTCGATGGGTCCTGTCTGGTATTCCAGGCTTACGTCACCTTCCTCCTCTTCGCTCCCTGTATTGTCTACAGAAGCTGCTACATCCGCACCTGTTATCTGGCTTAGTTTGCCTAAAAATTCTGTCCCTTGCTCACCTTGTGCTACATTGCATCCATAGAGCAAAATATCTCCGCCTGCTGCCAAAGCCTTTCCCCAATTTTCCAACTCGGCAGAACGATTTTCTAGCAATTCAGAATCTACCTGGGTTGCGCCCAACTGGAAGCTTCCGCTTGCCCCATGTGTTATGAAATGAATTCCTGAAATATTCTCACTTTGTGCCAGAATTTCACTTACTTGTGATATTCCATCCTTTTCATTGTCCAATTCTATAATTTGGACTTGGGACATATCTATATTGTTTTGTAATTGTGTTTGTCCCTCTTGTATTGCCTGGGAATCTATGAATACGATTTCTTTGGATGAATTCCAGTTGGATTCAGTAACATTCTCCATGACCAGGTTGATGCTGGCATCTTCTGTAAAGTCCTGATTCTCCTGCGTCATCAATATCTCTTCCAGAGGTGTTCCAGAAAAGAGCGTTCTCGGTTCCAGTTGTTCCATTTCCAGTGCTTCTCTCTCGGATGCTTGGCAGGAAAATCCCATGAGCTTAGAAATGTATCTTGAAAAGAGATTGCCAAATTTTTTATTTTTAGTATCCATAAATCAAGCCCTTTATTATGATATACAATATATCTCAAGTTTATATAGTATTTAAAGTTATGTATATTATTATTATTATTATTTTAAATATTACTAATTTTTAGCGTAATTTTATAGATATACTGGAATCTCTTTAAAAAGTCAATAGATAAAAAAATATATAAAAAAATTCTGCAATTGTTTCCATACTTTTATCTGAATCTATAGGTTTCTATCGATTAAAAAAGAAACCGCAAAGGATCATAATTTTTTGTAAGCTATTGGCAGTCAACAATCCAAAGTTTAAATTGCCAAGTGAATAATATTTTAATCTTTTTTTCTTTGCAGATTTTAAAAAGTATATCTATAATTAAATTGTGCGATTGTTATAGAAAACATTTTTCTAAAAATGTTTCCTATGGAACCAAGATTTTCTTTGTCATAGGAGAATGAAATGACAGTCAGAGTTTGCGAAACCGCAGTGGAAAAACCACTGGAGATGAAAGAAGAAAAGACTGCGGAAGACAAACAACAGAAAAAACGCAAATGTGAAATCAAGCTTATAACAGAAAGATGCAAAGGCTGTACGTATTGTATAGAATTTTGCCCCAAGCATGTTCTTAAAATTTCGGAAAAAATCAATTCTAAAGGGTATCATCTTCCTTCTGTGGAAAGACCAGAGGATTGTATTGGTTGTAAGCTCTGCGAATTGATATGCCCTGATTTTTGTATTTTTGTGGAAAAAAATTCCGAAACCAATAAAGAGTAGTCTTTTTGTAGTAAAGGTAAAATTCTAGTGGCAGACGTAGAAAATAAACAAGATATCCAAGTTCGTTTCATGAGCGGGGATAAAGCCTGTGCAGAAGGTGCTCTGATGGCAGGATGCAACTTTTTTGCAGGCTATCCCATTACCCCCGCTACAGAAGTAGCCGAACATATGTCTCAGCGTCTTCCTGCTACAGGCGGAATCTATATTCAAATGGAAGACGAAATTGCATCTATATCGGCGATACTAGGTGCAAGCTGGGGTGGAGCAAAAAGCATGACGGCTACTTCAGGTCCTGGTTTTAGTCTTATGATGGAAAACTTCGGGTTGGGAATCGTGACAGAAACTCCCTGCGTTATTGTAGATGTACAGAGAGGTGGACCTTCAACAGGATTACCTACCTTGGTGAGCCAGTCGGATATGATGCAAGCGAAATGGGGTTCTCATGGCGATTATGAAGTCATAGCCTTGGCCCCTCAATCTCCGCAGGAATGCTTTGATCTTACTGTAAAAGCTTTTGAATATTCCGAAAGATATCGTTTGCCTGTTCTGGTTATGATGGATGAAGTCGTGGGTCACATGACAGAAAAAGTAGAAATTCCAGCTCCTGGGACAGTGCAGCCTTATCCTAGGCGCTATACCAAACTTTCTCCTAAAGAATATATGCCTTACATTCCCCAGGAAGACCTCGTTCCTGATATTGTGCGAGCAGGTCAGGGATATGCCGTACACATTACAGGCCTTACCCACAATGAAAAAGGGTATCCTGATATTAGTGCCAAGGCTCAGGACACTATGGTACAAAGATTGAGCGATAAGATCAAAAAAAATGTAGACAAGATTGTTCTTTTAGAAGAAGAAAAGTTGGAAAATGCAGATGTAGTGGTTCTTTCCTATGGTATTTCTGCAAGAACAGCCCAATACCCTATAGAGAAGGCACGTGAAGAAGGACTCAAAGTAGGATTCGTCCGTCTTCTTACCGTATGGCCTTTTCCAGAAGAGTATATCGACAATCTTGCTAAGAAGGTCAAAGCGATTGTTGTTCCAGAAATCAATTTGGGACAGATTGTACGAGAAGTAGAGCGATGCGCTCATGGTCAGGCAAAAGTTTTCGGCGTGACTCATGCTGGCGGTGGACTACACGTGCCTGAAAAAGTATTAGAGACAATAAGGAGGGCTGCACAATGAGCGAAGAAAAGATGGTAATGGAAGAAAATGAAATGCAAGAGCCCTTAGTTCACCCTATGGACGCATGGCTAAGGCAAGATCGCCTTCCTCATATCTGGTGTTCTGGATGCGGAATTGGGCCAGCTTTTTCTACAACCATATCTGCCATGAAAGAAAGTGGCTATTCGCAAGACCAATTTGCGATTGTTTCAGGAATCGGATGTTCTAGTCGTGCAGCAGGTTATCTGAAGATCGATTCCTTTCATACCACTCATGGACGAGCTATTCCCTATGCAACGGGTCTGAAATTAGCCAGACCAGAAATGAAAGTCTTTCTTTTTGCAGGAGACGGAGATCTTTTCTCCATAGGTGGCAACCATTTTATCCATGCGGCTAGAAAAAATATGGATCTGACTGTAATCTGCATCAACAACTTCATCTATGGAATGACAGGAGGCCAGTTTAGCCCTGGAACTCCCTTAGGAGCTATTTCCAGCACATCTCCTTATGGAAATGAAGATACGCCTTTCAATTTTCCGCACCTTGCCGATGCAGCAGGAGCTGTTTATGTTGCCAGATGGACAACAGCGCATGTAAGGCAGTTGAAAAAATCCATAGTGAGGGCCTTCCAGAAAAAAGGTTTTTCTTTTATTGAAATCATCAGCCCCTGTCCCACTGTGTATGGCCGTCGTAACAAATTTCCTTTAGGCATTCAGATGATGAAAAGTTTGCATGAAACTTCCCAGATCAACCATAATGCAAAAGGCTCAGAGCTGGATATCCAAATCGGAAAGCCTATCGTAATAGGAAATTTTATTGACAGAGAGCGTGAAACCTTTCTGGAACGTCAGGCATCTTTCCAAGAACGTGTAAACAAATGGCTCAAGGAGAAAAAAGGTGAGACAGGAGATTAGAATTTCTGGATTTGGCGGTCAGGGAATTATATTGATGGGCTATATTACAGGAAAAGCAGCAACCCTGTTCGACTCTAAAAACGCTACCTTTACGCAGTCTTATGGCCCAGAAGCTAGAGGAGGCTCTTGCAGTGCTCAGGTAATCATATCAACAGAAAAAATAAGCTATCCAGTATTGATTGCCCCTGATATTTTAATTACTATGTCCCAGGCAGCCTACAATACTTTTTATTCTGGCTTAAAACCCGATGGAATTTTGATCTATGATTCTCTTTTGGTCAAGCCCAATAATTTGCAAGCAACACAAAAGATCTTCCAAATTCCATCTAAAAGCATTGCAGGTGAAATAGGGAAAGAAATCATCGCTAACATAGTTATGTTAGGATATTTAGTCCGAGTCACAGGTGTAGTTTCTCCTCATGCAATGCAGGAATCCATAGCTTCTTCTATTCCTGTAGCTATGCATGAGCTCAATTTCGAAGCCTTCAAAAGAGGTTTGAACTACAACGCATAACATCCCTCTTCCCCACATATAGCCAGGGCAACACCCTGGCTATTATATTTTGCCATTTGGCGTATTAAATACGCACCTGCTCGCTCTTAGGGAAATCTACACTTCTGATGGAACAAAAAATTATAAGAAACGTATTGACAAACGAATGCAAATAGTTTACCCTTAAAGAAACTCTAAATTTCTAGCCAAAAAGTCAAATATAGAATCAATCCTCCTTAGGGAAATAGTAAAAAGGGATGCCTATGGCTCCAGAAAATGCCGAAAAAATAGATAATATGATTGGCCGTATTTTTCGAGATTGTGAAATCAAAGAAAAAATTGCTGTTGGTGGTTTTGGAACAGTTTATAAAGCAATAGATTTAAAACTCGGTGTCTGGCGGGCGATCAAGATATTTCATCCACATCTTTCCGAAGAAAAAGGGTTTAGGAAACGTTTTGAAGCAGAAATGAGGATGCTGGCTTGCCTGGATCACGTCAATATAGTAAGAATCATTACAGCGATAGATGAACCTGATGCCTCAGGCTTTATCATGGAATTCGTTGAGGGTATGACCCTAAGCGATATACTGGAAAAACAAGGCCCTCTCCCTATCGCCAAAGGGATGGAAATATTTATCCAGGTAGCTAGTTCTATTGCTTATGCTCATAATTTGAAAAGCCAGATTATCCATAGAGATCTTTCTCCTGATAATATCATGATCCGGCCTGATGGTATCGTAAAAATTATGGATTTTGGGATTGCCAAGACCATTGGATCAGAAAAAGTAACACAAACAGGAATTGTTTTAGGTAAGCCAACGTATATGGCTCCAGAGCAATTTGAAGGAACGGTTTCTGTTTTCACAGACCAGTATGCTTTGGGCATCATACTCTATGAGATGCTTACAGGCAAAGTTCCTTTCGAAGCAGATTCTCCTATCGCCCTATATAAACTCCATCTGAATCAACCACCTCAGCCTCCTTCTGAAATCAATCATGAATTACCAAAATATATAGAAAAGACGATTTTAAAAACACTTGCAAAAGAAGAAGGAGACCGTTTCAAAAATGTTGATGAAATGCTGGAGAGGCTTCTTCAAAAAGGCCAGGAAACAAGAACTTTGGATAGCAAAATCCCTAATCTGCTTTTGCAGGTAGGCGAAGCCCTGGCAAAAGAGGAGCTGAACAAGGCTTTAGAGCTTCTCAATGAAATATTGGTATGTGACCCTGCTAATAAAGATGCTTTATTAAAAAAAGAAGAAGTGCTTAGATTACAAAAAATGCATCAGGACCAAGATCTGATAGAAGAATGGTTTTACCAGGCGCAAGAATTTTTCAAAAGCAACATGGTGGAGGACTCTAAAAAAAGCATCGTCGCTCTTTTAAAAATTTCCAGGCAATACAGCAGCTCCAGAATTGTAACCGATTATCTTACTAAGCTTAAGGCTAAAATGCCCCAAGTATATGAAAAAGCTTCAAAAGTAGTTGAAGATGAGATAAAAACAGCAGAAAAATATACTCTGGAAGGCAAAAATTTTTATCAAAAAGACTCTTACAAAGAAGCATTGGAATGCTTTGAAAAAGCCATTGTAATTGATCCCCACAGTGAAATGCTGCAAAAATTAAAAAAGCTCACTCAAAAAAAGATCAAGATGGCCCAGATTGCGTATGAATACAAAGAAGGTATTTTGGCAATCAAAAAAGAAGAGTACCAAAAAGCCTTGGAGCATTTCGATACTATTTTGAAGCTCAACCCACAGCATGAAGAAGCGAAAAAATATAAAGAAATTGCTGCTTCAGAATGGGAAAAGAAAAAAAAGAAACGGTCCGAAGTGGAGGCGACATACCAGGAAGCTTTAGAACTCTACGAAAAATGGGAGTTTACCCAGGCTATCGAAAAATTTGAACGAGTTATCCAGATGGATCAATGCCACGAACAGGCTAAAAACCTTCTCACAGAAAGCAAAACCCGTCTTTCTGATGAAAATAAAATCGAAGAAATTGGTTTTTTTTATAACCAGGGTCTTACATTTTATAAAAGCCAGCAATGGGAAAAAGCAATTGCATGCTTTATGCGTGTCCTAAAATATATGGAAAGTCATAAAGGCGCGATTGAATATAAAAAGCTGGCTGAAGAAAAAATGGAATTACAATCTCAGATCAACCAGGCCTTTGAAGAAGCTATGGAATATTACAGAATGTCAAGATATTCCGACGCTATTAAAAAGCTCCAATTCATTCTGGAGTACGATAAAAACAATAAACCAGCAAAACAATACTACTCTTTATGTATGGAATTACAAGGCATTGGACCTGAAGGCGATATAGCTGGTGATCCAGAGAGCAAAGCCAATATGACCCAAAAGAATAACAGGTTCATAAGAAACCAGACTGCCTCTATAGATATAGAAACTTCTTTGTCTCCTTCAAAAGACAAGATAACACAAAAGAAATAGACAGTTTAAAAGAAAGAACCACAGATGATTCCTCTTTATTTTTTTCATCTGTGGTTTAAATTTTTGTGGTAAGGGAATTGTGAAAATTTGAAATGGTATGATGATTTTTTAAAACAGCACTTTATATATTTTGTCTTTCATCTGTTATGTTTTTTTCTATTCTTTTGGCTTTGTAATCATTGGGTTTTCCATTTTTTGGCAAAACAGGAAAGCTTGAAAGAACAGGAAGAAATTAAAGCAAAAATAGAGCAAGAGCAAAGCAAAGTTATATCTTTTTGGTATGGCACTTTGGATGCTGCGCATGTTTTTATACATTCCTATTTTTTTGATGCAAAAGAGAGTAGTTTTAATGAGAAAATACTCAACAAAGCTCTTAATTGTAATATGCAATATTACCGCCTACTATTTGTAAATTTTAATAATCATTCTCTGGATTTTCAAGACTATAAAGATAGAGTCTTCTTTTATCTGAAAGATGGGAAAGGCTGTTCCAATATTTCTCTAACAGGAATGCTGGAAAATGCCCCTAAAAAATATTTTCTATTTTTGAAAAGTTTTTTGAATTTTGAAAAAATTCCTATAGGCTATGCCAAGTCCTATCTTCTTGCCTTTCCTAATTCTCTTGAAATAAAGGAAATCGATAAAGTGGAATTGCAAATGCAAGGAGAGAAATATCCTATGAAAAAACAGGCCGCTTTGAGAAAGAGCTGGCAAGAATATTTAGAACGACCACAAGAAAATTTCTGGCAAAAGGAAAGGGAATAGCGTGTGGAGAAAATTCCTTTGCCTGTTTTTAATATTGTATGGTATTCTTTTTTCACAGGATAAGACACACCATAGTGCATGGCTACCTTTTTTCATGATAATAGAATCGAATGATAGCAGCCATGCCCAGATAGAAAAAGCAATGCAAAGCATTCTGGATATGGGACAAAAATCTTTTTATCCTGTAAAAGAAAGGCTGGAGAAAACTCACAATCCACGATATTTTTATCTTTTGGAAAAATTGCAGCAAAGCCCACAAAAAGAATGGTCTAAAGTAGAATATTTCTGGGAACAGTACCAAAAATCCAGAGAATTAGCAAAGCAAGGAAAATTCCAGGACGCGCTGAAGTTAGTGCAGGCTATTCTTGTCTTAGAGCCAGCTTTGGAATTTCAGGATGAAATAAAAATCTTCATGGAAGATTGTAAAGTTCATTCTAGCAAAGACTTAGAAATTAAATCAGAAATGCGATTTTCCCAAGAATACTATTCTTTCGGTGAAGAAGTGGTTTTGGAATTGCATCTGGTAAATCCACAGCTTAATGATATTATGCTTTTTGCCTCTAAAAATCATGGTATTGTTGCAGACATAACACAAATAGATTATTTTATGGAAGGAAACCAGAAGAGCGAAACCAATAGAAAGATTCTTCCCTGGGGAGAAGAAATCAAATTGCGTTCTGGCGAGAGAAAAATTTTTACGCTGAGAATTCCTAACAATAGTCCATCTCTTCCTGTGTATCGTGTATGGCAAATAAAAGCATCCATCCCTCTTTGTCGCCTGGCAAAAGAACAAATCTACTCTTATCCGAAAATTTTTTTTGGAGAGAGAGAGGTACCTTCTTTACCTTCTGCTTTTAGCCATTTGCTGAAAAATCCCTGGAATTCTTGTTCGTGGGCAATTTCTCTTGGATATGATAAACACCTTTTTTATGCATCCTTTTTTTTAAACCAAAAAGAAAAAAAAGAACTTATACCTCGTCTGATCGCCATCTTAAATTACCCTGGAAACATTGCAGTGGTAAGCTTTCAAATTCTGAAGCGATGGACAAAGCAAAATTTTGCATCCAGAAGCGAATGGGAAAGCTGGTGGCAGGCTCGTGGTTCATTTTGGAAGGAATAGTATGGGAACACATTGGCGTTCTGTAGAAAATAAATGCTTTCAATGCCATAAACAGGTAGGAAAAATAAGCATTAAATCTGGTAAAATTTGTATAGATAGTCTGAACGAAAATTGGGGTGGCTGGCACAAAACTCCTGCCAAATCAGAGATGAAAGTGGTTTGTGCCTCTTGCCAAAAGTCCCTTGCCAAAGAAGCAAGAAGATTGAAAAGAAGGAACAGCCAAAAACAAAACGAAGGCTAGCTGAATTTACAATTACAAATCAATTATAGAAGGATGGCGTATTTCCCCAGGAGTTGCGCCAATTTTTTATGGAATTTCATACAATCATTACACATGAATATCCTGACCTGGATGCCATGCTTTGTTGCTATCTGCTACACCGTTATGGAGAAAAGCGTTATCCTGGTATTTCTAATGCACGCATTTGCTTCTATCCAGCGGGACGCTTGCCAGAGAATAAAACACCAGAAGATCTCGAAAAAGAAGGCATCCTTGCTGTAGATATTGGCGGAGGCAGGTTGGATACGCATCCTGACGGAATCAGTGTGGAGAAAGAAAAACTTTCTTTGTCTGCAGCAAACCTTGTCGCTCAAGATTTGGGAATTGAAAACCAGGAAACTCTTAGTGATATTTTGGAATTTACAAGATTGCAAGACAGTATAGGGCAATCTTTGAGTTCCAGAAATCCTATAGACCATACCATGGCTTTACCGAATATCATTCGCGGCGGTCTTTTATATTTTGGTAATCGTTTTCTGGAAATGACACAATTCTTTATGGAGGTTTTCCATTCTATTGAATCTTCTTTTCGCTTCCAACAAGGGATGCAGCTTGCAGAACAAGAAGCTATTTTTGAAAAGCTGAACTTTAAAAAAATTTTAGCACTCTATTTTTCAGAAAGACACCTCTATCGTAAGATGAACGAAGATAGCCCCTTTTCCGAAAAGCAATTTGAAAATTTTATTCAAATCAATGGAATTGCTTCTGTCCCAGAATTTCAAAAGATTATCTCTTTTGTGCAGAACTTGAATGCTAAAGTCTATTTCTTTAATTCTTCCTCTTCCAAAGACCAGACAGTGAGCCTCCCCAATATACTAAAAGGGTTTTATTTTCTTTATAAAGAGAACTATAATATCCTTCTGGAACGTATTTTCTTGCTTTTCGACTGCATTGTAAGCTATGAAAAAAACTGGCAAGATGCCCTGATGGAATACAAAAATAAAAGCCAAATATACCAGCTAGAAAAAATTAAATTTGTAGCGATAGCGGCACAACAGGCACTGGTTATAAAAGCAGCTCGCTTTCAAGACAAAGCTGATGTTGTTCTTTACAGAGATGAAATGCGATCACATATCAGTATTTCCATCAATAAACTAGGAAAGCTCAAAAATTCTTCCTTTAGAAGACTGGCAGCTAAACTCCGCATTGCAGAAATGCTGTGTGGATATCCTGTTACAATGGATTTGCAGAAAATACCTTTTTATGAAGTAGGGGAAGTGCTAGGATGGTTCTTGCATCAATCGCAAAAGCTTCTGGTTCACGGCTCGCCTAAGGCACACAGAGATCCTTCTTTGATTCCCCTGGAATTGATAATTCAAATGGCGATAACAGAATGGGACACCCAAAAAAAAATACCAGACCGTTTTTGCCCTGTAGACAACTGCTGGCATGAGGAGTGCCCTTTTTATTCTTTACGGCTGCCTAATTGCTTTATTCATAGAGAAAATCTAAGAATTACGAATCCATAGCTATGAGCTTTATTATAGTTGCAGAAAATACAACATATCGCTATGGGGCAAAAATAGTATTGGAAAATATTTCTTTTCAAATCAGCGAAAAAGAGAAAATCGCCCTTTTAGGAAAGAATGGCAGTGGCAAATCTACATTGATAAAAGCTATAAACCGCCTTATTCCTAGCTATTCAGGGCGCATCTCTTTTCGCTTTGAAAAATTGAGGCACGATTATCCTACGGATATTTATACTATTTTCAGCCATCCTGATGAGCAGATTCTCATGAATACCGTTTATTCTGAGCTTGCCTTAGGGCTATTACAACAAGGCAGGAAAGAAGAGGAAATAGACGCTATTATAGAAAAATCGCTGTCTTATTTTGGCCTTTTGCCGTATATACATGAGAGTCCTTATTGCCTGAGTTCAGGAGAAAAAAAGAAGCTTCTTTTAGCCACAGCGTTTAGCCTCAATCCAGGAATTCTGGTTTTAGATGAGCCTTTTTCCAATCTGGATGCAAAGTCTAAAAAGGAACTCAGCCTGTATATTTCCAAACTGGATTGTACACAAATCATTGCCAGCCATGAATATGAGTATATAAGATCATTTTGCACAAAAGCCTTTGTATTATACAATCACAGGCTCTTTATTTTTGATAGAATTCAAGATATTTTAGATAATCCCTCTTTTTTAGCTGAATATGAATTATCGTAAGATCAAAGAAAATGCAGCATTATTCCATCCAAAATTTTCCCATCAGTACTTTTTCCCGTAAGGAGTAGAATCATAATGAAAGATTTGTATAGCGATATAGAGAATATCCAGAAAGAGTTTGCTGAGTATCTTCAGTATGCTCTTTGGGATAGAGCCAATGCACAAGAAAGACACTATTGCAGAGCATTGATGATGTTGCTCCAGGACCAAATCATTCCTATGTGGGTAAAAACGCAACAATATCATAAGATAGATAAGGTCAAGCGTGTATACTATCTATCGGCGGAGTATTTGCCAGGCCGACTCCTTGTGAATAATATGATCAATCTTGGTATTCAAAAATCCATCCAGAAAGCCATTGCCAACCACCACAACCTGCATTTGAACTGGGAAAAAATTTGTGCTGCAGAAGATGAGCCTGGTTTAGGGAATGCAGGACTTGGCCGTTTGGCTTCTTGCTTCCTGGATTCCATGGCTACCCAGAATCTTCCTTGTATAGGTTATGGTTTGCGGTATCACTATGGCACTTTCTCTCAAAGCATTGTCGATGGGCATCAGGTAGTTCATCCTGAAGATTGGATCAAAGACCAGAGCCTTTGGTGCATTCCCCAGCATGACCATGCATTTTCTGTAAAATTTGGTGGAAAAGTAGGCGTCCAGGAGATTGCTGGCCGAACAGAGTTTGTCTGGCATCCTAGCTATCAGGTATTAGGACTGCCTTATGTTATTTTCATTACAGGCTACAACACAGAATGCGTCAATAGCCTTTTTCTGTGGGAATCCAAATCCATAGAATTCTTGGATCGTTCTCCTCTCCAGAACTCCAACTACACAGAAAACATCATCCAGCAAATCGAAGCTGAAAAATTGACCTATGTTTTTTACCCTAGAGAAAACTATCTGGCAGGCCAGGAACTGCGTTTCAAACAACAGTACTTCTATGCTTCCTGTTCCATACAGGACATTATCAAACGATTCGAAAGCGAAAACGGGAAATCTTATAGCTATTTTACAGAAAAGGTATCTATACAGCTTAACGATACACATCCATCTATTGCAATTCCAGAGCTCATGAGAATTTTGGTAGATGAAAAAAGGCTATCTTGGGAAATGGCATGGGAAATCACCCAAAAAGTTTTTTCCTATACAAACCATACATTGATGCCAGAAGCTTTAGAAAAATGGCCTGTTTACTTTTTCCAAAGATTTTTACCCAGGCACCTTCAGATCATATATGAAATTAACCGCCGCTTTTTGGATCAGGTATACCTTGTCACAAGAGGTGATATACAGGCTGTCCAACGTATGAGCCTTGTGGAAGAAGGACAGCAAAAGCAGATCCGCATGGCTTATCTTGCAACTCTAGGTTCTCATAACGTCAATGGGGTTTCCTATTTGCATACAGAACTCCTGAAAAAAACAGCACTGTCGGATTTTTATAAACTAGAGCCTAAAAAATTTGTCAACATAACCAATGGAATCACACAGAGACGATGGCTTCTTACTGCGAATCCTGATCTTAGCGATCTTATCATCACTAGAATTGGCGAGAAGTGGATTACGGATATGTATTGTTTGAGGGAGCTAGAGCCATATTCTCAGAATGTTGAATTTCGGGAACTTTTCAGGCAAATCAAGGCATCCAACAAAAAAAAGCTGGCAGAAATCATTTACAAAGAACTTCATACGCCTGTAGACAGCCAGTGGATATTCGATATACAGGCAAAACGCATCCATGAATATAAAAGACAACTCCTCAATATTCTATACATTATTTCTCTCTATATAAGAATTCAAGAAAATCCTGATTTCCCTTGCTTACCTTATGTTTTTATTTTTTCAGGAAAATCCAGCCCCTCCTTTCTCCGAGGAAGGCTATTGATAAAGATGGTTCATGCTCTATCAGAAAAAATCAAAGGGAACCCTGTGGTCAATAAAAAAATTCAGGTCATTTTTTTGCCAAACTATAGAGTAAGCCTTGCTGAAAAGATCATACCAGCAGCAGACATTAGCGAGCAAATTTCGACAGCGGGAACAGAAGCATCAGGAACAAGCCTTTTTAAATTCGCTCTCAATGGAGCGCACACTGTTTGTACAATGGATGGTGCCAGCATCGAACTGGTCAATGAGCTATCCATAGAAAACGTTTTCACCTTTGGTATGAATCTGGAAAAAATTGAAAAACTGAAAAAAAATAATGCCTATAATGCTTATGAAAACTATGAAAAGAACCCACTTTTGAAGAAAACTATTGATTTCATAAAAGATGGCAATCTTGCCAGAGAATTTCCAGGACTTTTTGATGTGCTTTTGCAATCTCTTTTTGAAGAAGGCGATCCTTATTATATATTGGAAGATTTTGCTTCTTATGTAGAATGCAAGGAAAAAGTAGACCAGTTGTATCGCAACCAAGATGAATGGAATAGAAAAGCCATTGTGAATATTGCACGTATGGGGAAGTTCAGTTCCGATGTATCTATAAGAAACTACAATGAACAAATCTGGAATCCAAAATCAGAGTAAATCTGACAAAAATTATAAAGAGGAAGACCAAAGGGCTATTTTGTATCCTCCTCAGAAGAAAATTCCTCCCATTGCTCTGCTTTCTTTAGGGCATGAATCCTGGTATGCCCTAAAGAAAGCCCTTTCTTCGCAATCCATAAAAGAAAAAAGTTTTTCCTTATGCGAAATTTTGGAAACACCTTATTTTTCCTGCATTGGGCCAGTTATCTCTTCTCCTGTAGCAGTCATGGTTCTGGAACAAATGATTGCTTCAGGGGTAAAAAATATCATCGCACTAGGTTGTGCTGGATCTCTCCAATCTCACCTTTTGGTTGGGGATTGCCTTCTGGCAACAGGTGCGATCTCCGAAGAAGGAACATCGTCTCACTATTTGCCAGGAGAAAAAAAGCCTATGGCAAATCCTGAAAGCCTCGATTTTTTACGAAAAATTCTGACAAAAGAAAACATTCCCTTCCAGGAAGGTATGGTATGGACAACGGATGCACCGTATAGAGAATTGGTCTGGAAAGTAAAGCAATACCAGCAAGCTTCCGTCTGCGCTGTTGAAATGGAAATCAGTGCTTTATACACGGTAGCCCAGTTTTATTCTATTTTTTTGTCAGCTTTGGTGGTGATCTCTGATGAAATTTTTACATACCAATGGAAAAGAGGCTTCCATTCCCCTGCCTTCAAACAAAAACTTTCCGATCTGTCAAACGCTATAGTCAAAGAGCTGAGTAGGTTTTAAGTTTTAACAGTTTATCTTGAAGGATAGGAAATCCTCATACGTATTAAGCAATAATCACTTACATTGCAATGATTTGTAGCCGCAGGGTTGCGCCGAAAATGACGATCTATTCGGGAAAGACGACCTTCAGCGCAATCCCTGCGTCTTTTGCCAACTAACTGAATCGAATCTTTTTAAGCCAGTAAAGGGCACTTACCAAAGACGCAGGGATTGCGCTGGCGTTCGGCTTTTGAGAAGACATGACTTTTTTGGCGCAACCCTGCGGCTACAATCTATTGCAAGACAAAATTTTAAAAATTAACACGTATGACCTAACCCTAAACGTAAATCTGAGCTTGAACAAAAAATTGCTCTGAGTTCAAACTAAAAACTAGGCTTGGGTTTAGGTTTAGGTTAGGAATCGCATAGTGTTACGCTTATTTTGACAGCTATGGGGGCAACGCCACTGGTATCTTGCTGCGTCTTTTCTCAATGCCATCTAACTAATTTGACAGTGTTAAATATAGAATTTTTCTTTGCATTTTTCATAGCATCAGTTACAATTGGGAAAAATTCAGAAAAAAAGATTTTTGAGGGAAAAACAATGTGTATTCTCACTAAAGAGGAAATCTTAGAACAAATTCGCTGTAAGCATATCACCATCGAACCATTCCGTCCCGAATGTGTTGGTCCTGCTTCTATTGATCTTCATTTGAGCAATTCTTTTCGTATTTTTCATAGCCCCCGTAAAATTATGAAAGTTACGGATGATGGAGACTATAGAGATATTACTTATGGTGTTTCTCTGGCTGAAGGGGAAAGCATTCTTTTGATGCCTAATGAAACCATCCTCGGCATTACAGAAGAAAAAATCACTCTTCCAGAAGATATATGCGGATGGCTTGAAGGAAGAAGTAAATTCGCTCGAATGGGCTTACTTGTCCATATTTCTGCTAGCTTTATGCAGCCAGGAATTTCCAACCATCAGGTTCTCGAAATGAGCAACTTTGGGCCAGTTCCCCTGGAAATCTACCCTAAAACATCGGTTTGCCAGTTTATCTTCCAAAAGACTCTGGGAAAAGCAAGGTACCAGGGAAATTTCAGGAACCAAAGCCCCAAAGAATTTGCTGTGTAAAGTCTATCTTCAAATTCAGCACAAAAAGGAATATATGGAATATTTAAAATTTTTAAAAAGGCACGAATCGAGTGCTTTGTATTCGATTGAAGGAGAAATCCAAGATAAAAGTTTTTGTCGTTATATAGTAACCACAGAAGCCACCAGAGAAATATTGAACGAGCCTTTGATTGCAGGAATCCCCTATACCACAAGATTAAGACAGGGTGTTTCTATAGCCTTAAAAATGCTGCCTGAAATGACTCAGATTCAAAAACAAGATGTCTGCCAGGCTCAGGTTTTGGTCGTTTTGAGAGGTGGGATTTCTTTTGGTTTACCAGAAGCACTGCATCAGGCTTATGGTTTTGAGCAGGTACACGTTTCCTATGTGTCTTCCCAACGAAAAAAGAATCCACAAAATTGGGAGATTGTGCAGGATTCTTATAATAAATTTCAATTGACTGATTCTAATGCTGTATATATCGGAGAAATCATTGCGCGAGGGACTACCATCCGCAACACTCTACCTAAAATCATCCAGAAGGCCCAGGAACAAAAAAAACAGATTACCAGGCTGGTAATTTTGAATATTGGTGTAAAGCATGCAGAGGAAGTCGCCTACCAATTCCACCAAATTTTGAAAGATACATTTCCAGAGTACCAGGGAGCAATCGTTGTCTATCTGGAAGGCCGATTTAGCCTGGCAAAAGAAAATACCCCTGTTGCCATCAAAATTCCCGATACTGATTTTCTCTGTGATTCCCAGGCACTTCTATCGCCAGAATTCGAGCTATACAGGCTAAAATTTAGAGATAATCTTTATCCCTATCTCCTCAATCCTTGTGTGGTCTTTGATGGAGGAGCCAGGTCTTTTGCCCCGTCAGAGCATTTCATAGATCTACGCCACTATTGGAGTAAAATGCTTCTTCATGCCTGGAATGGAATGAGTATGTATGATGCCCTGATCGAAAGGGAGTCTTTATCAAAGCAAGGGACAAAAATCGAGTCTGAAGAATCGGGAATCCTTTCCGAATTGGAACGAAATCGTAAACAATATCAAGAAAATATCCAGCAGCCCTGCTATAAATGCTCTAAGATGCTAGAAAATTATATTCTTTCATGGATTCATAGCATCGATAAAGCGTTGATACCTTATCTTGGAAAAAGTGGGCCTGAATTGATCCGTGCATGCCAGGAACAACAAAAGCTTTTGCAAGATGGACAAAAAGATCTGAAATCAGCCAGCGCAGCTATAGACACCCTTATTTACGACTTTTTACACCGTTGATTTATAGGAATTATAAACATAGGAGTATTATAAATATATGGAAGAATTGTACTATAATTTTAAAGCAATAGAAGAAAAATGGCAAAAAAAATGGGAAGATTCTAATATCTTCCAATGGAATAAAGAAGAAAAAAACAAAGAAAACCAGATGTATTGTCTTGTCATGTTTCCCTATCCTTCTGGTGCCTTGCACATGGGACACGTCCTGAACTATACGATTAGCGATTCTGTGGTTCGGTATTACCTTTCACGAGGAAAGTCTGTCCTTTCGCCTATGGGATGGGATGCTTTTGGTTTGCCAGCAGAAAATGCTGCCATCAAAGCCAAGACAGCTCCCCAGGAGTACACGAAAAAAAATATTACCAAAATGCGTGAGCAAATCAAAAGAGCTGGATGGGGTTATGATTGGTCAAGAGAGGTCGCGACCTGTTCTCCTGATTATTATAAATGGACACAATGGCTCTTTTTGCAATTCTACAAAAATGGTCTTGCCTATAAAAAGCTGGCACCTGTAAACTGGTGTCCTAATGACAAGACCGTTCTGGCAAATGAGCAAGTTCATGATGGCACTTGTGAGCGTTGCGGAACTCCTGTAGAGCAAAAGGATCTCAGGCAGTGGTTCTACAGCATGTCTACCTATGCTCAGAGGCTTTTGGATGGGCACAAAAAACTAGAAGGCAGATGGCCTGAAAAAGTCCTCAAGATGCAGAAAGAATGGATTGGCAGAAGCGAAGGTGCCAGGCTGGATTTCAAGCTGGAAAATTCCGAAGAAATCATAAGCGTTTTCACCACAAGACCTGATACGGTCTATGGCGTAACATTCATGTCTCTTGCACCAGAGCATCCTTTAATCGAAAAATTGCTGGAAAACAATCCCAAAGAAGCAGAAATACGTGCTATTGTGAAAAAAATGCGCAACCAATCTGCTATTGAGCGAAGCAGCGAGGAAAGCGAAAAGGAAGGCATTTTTACAGGCCACTATCTTATCAATCCTTTTAACCAGGATAGAGTGCAGCTCTGGATTGCGAACTATGCACTCATGGACTATGGTACTGGTTCTGTTATGGCTGTTCCTGCTCATGACCAGAGAGATTTCTTGTTTGCCAAAAAATATGGACTTCCCATAAAAGTCGTCATACAGCCTGAAGGCGAAACGCTCGTTGTCGAAAGTATGCCAAAAGCCTATATCAATGAAGGCGTTCAAGTCAATTCTGCTCAGTTCAATGGCATGCCTAATACAAAAGCCATGAATGCCATTACTCAATATGCAAAAGAGCAAGGGTTTGGCGATTTCACCATAAAATATCGCCTCAAAGATTGGTTGCTTTCCAGACAAAGATACTGGGGCGCACCTATTCCCATCATCTATTGCGAAAAATGCGGTATGGTTCCTGTGCCAGAAAAAGATTTGCCTGTCCTTTTGCCAGAAAACGTAGAATTTCTGCCTGGTGGCGAATCCCCTCTGGAAAGATGCAAGGCATGGAAGCATGTATCCTGTCCATCCTGTGGTGGCCCTGCAGAAAGAGAAAGCGATACAATGGATACCTTTGTGGATTCCAGTTGGTATTTCTTGCGCTATCTTTCTCCTGAGGATACAAAGCAAGCTTTTTCTCCTGAAATAGCAAAAAAATGGCTTCCTGTGGATTTATACATCGGTGGCAGCGAACATTCTAACATGCATTTGATCTATGCTCGTTTTTTCACGATGGTTCTGAAGGATTTAGGCTATTTAGATTTCGATGAACCTTTCCAGAATCTTTTCTGCCAGGGCATGGTATGCAGATGCGCTTACTGGTGTCCTGAGCATCTATGGACTTCCGAAAAAGAACTGGATTTTCAATGCCAGCAATGCGGACAGATAGCAGGCTCCCAAACCGATATTTCTACAGAAAAAATAGAAGAGCAAGGGGCTAAGGCAAAGAAAAATACCATCATCGTATGCAAGACATGCAATAGCAAAGTCCACGCCTACCACAGAGAATGCGGAAAAGAAGTCAGAGCAGAAATGGCAAAGATGTCCAAGACCAAAAGAAATGGCGTAAGCCCTGATGAGCTTTTCGAACGCTATGGAGCGGATACAGCCAGAGTAGGGATTCTGAGACTAGGGCAGTTGGATCAGGAACTCGTCTATTCTGACAATGCTATGGTTGGCGAACACAAATTCTTGCAGAAAGTTTACAGAAGCGTAATGCAGCTCAAAGATAAGCTATCTTCTGTATCTTCCTTTGCAGGCAAAGGCGAAACCAGCAAAGAGGAAAAAGACTTGAGAAGAAAGGCTCACCAATGCCTGCAAGCATCCCATGAAGCCTTTGCGAGTTCTTTCCCTTTCAATACCTTGATTGCCCGTTTGCATGAGCTACTACGGGATCTCAACAAAACGGAAAATGCTTGTGCTGAAATCCAGAGAGAAGCCGTAGAAATTTTACTTTTCGCCCTTTCTCCTTTTGCCCCTCATCTTTGCGATGAACTTTGGGAGCAGATAGGCGGAAAGAATTTTATCCATTTTTCTCCCTGGCCTAAATTGGACCAAGAAGCTCTGAAGCTAGATGAAGTGGAAATCGTAGTTCAGATCAATGGCAAGATTAAAACCCGTCTTATGGTTCCAGCAGACATGGAAAGCAAGGAAATGGAATCCTATTGTTTGCAGAATGACAAAGTACAAGAACTGGTTGCTGGCAAAACCCCCAAAAAGATTTTTGCCATTCCCAATAAATTGCTGAATATCATTCTGTGATCTGGAAAAAATGTTACCTGATGTGTTACATTTTGTAATATATTTTTTCTTTTGGCTTTTCCTTAAGACTAAAAAGTCTTATTTTCAGGGCTTTTTTTTTCTGCTATTTTAGGAATAAATTTTGCACAGAGATACTCATTATTGGTGTCGATATCGTTAATATTTTTTAGAAAGGTATAAACTCATGCGTAAATTCGCATCCCTTTTTACAATTCTTTTTCTCTTTATTGCTTCCTTGAGCTTTGGCCAGGCCATTCTTTGTCCTGATCTGAAAGAAGCCATGGAAAACAGCCGTGATGGGGAATTTCGAGTCATAGTCGAGATGAAGGAACAATTCGATATAGATAGTATTCAAGTAAGAAACAAAGACAATGCCAAAGAAGAAATCTTCGAAACACTGAAGAAAAAAACCAGTGATTCTCAGGAATGGGTAAAGAATTATCTTCAGAACACCCAGAGATTCGAGAAGATTGAAGACATCCATTGTTTCTTCCTGGTCAATGCCATTAGCTTCAAAAGCAATGCCGATGTCATTCGCACACTGGCTGCCAATGAAGATATCAAAGGCATCTATCTTTGCAAAGAACAAATCATGATCCATCCCATCGCTGCCACTTCCCGCGAAAGCAAAGCCTGGGGCGTAAATTATATTAAAGCCGATAAGGCTCAAGCCAATGGAGTCACAGGAAAAGGGATCATCGTAGCAGTCGTTGACACTGGAGTCAATTTAAAACATTCTGGTTTCAAACCAGGACAAGTTCTTGCTGAATTAGGCAAATCTTTTGTTTCTGGCGAAGCCGATGCAGAAGATGGACACGGACACGGAACCCACTGCGCTGGTACAGTCGCCAGTCCAGAATGGGGAGTAGCTCCTGATGCCAAAATCGTTCCTGTTAAAGTACTGAGCAAATCAGGTTCTGGTAGCTGGGACGGAGTTATGAAAGGCGTAGAATACGCAGCTCAAAAAGCAAATCTTATGAGCATGAGTTTAGGTGGCGGTGCAAGTGCCAGTGGTAATGTTGTAGAAACAGCAGTCAAAAATGCCATTAAAGCTGGAGTTACTTGCGTCATCGCAGCAGGAAACAGTGGACCAAGTGCAAAAACCATTGGAACTCCTGGTGTAGTAGAAGAAGCCATTACTGTAGGTGCTATTGACAACAAAGGCGTTATTGCCAGTTTCAGCAGCCGTGGACCTACGGTATACAATACCTCCAAACCTGACATCGTTGCTCCTGGCGTAAACGTTCCTTCCTTGTGGAAAAATGGTGGAACCAACACCATTTCTGGAACCTCTATGGCCACTCCTCATGTTGCTGGCTTAGTCGCTCTGATTCTTTCCAAAAATCCCAATATGAAACCAGCACAGGTCAAAGCTCTTCTTATCAAAACAGCTTTCGGAACCAAACAAGTCAATGTTTACGGAGATGGATGTGTAGACGCTGAAGCATCTACAAAATAAATTTTGCTTTTTCCTAAAAAGCGATTTCAATGCAAGAGAGGAAACGTCTCTTGCATTTTTTTTTGCTTGTATTTTTTTGTTATATAATAGCCACAAATAGCCATAAACTGCGTAAAAATAGAGGTAAAATTATGCAAGAAACCAGGCGTGAACAGATGGTAAATATGTTGAAAGAAGGGGAGTGGACATTAGATAGTTTAGCAAAATATTTTGATGTACCATCGAAAATCGTGGAAGACGATCTCTCCCATATTGAAAAAAGTCTGAAAAAATCTTATTCCTTAACGCAAATTCCACCCTATTGCGAAGGTTGTGGATTTAGTTTTAAAAATCGCAATAGATTCCAGAAGCCTTCCCGATGTCCTGAATGCAAAAAAGAGAGGATCTCAGAAGGCACAATCCGTCTTGTGGCAAAGCAGTAGCATTTCTCTAAGAAAGGCAGGTATCATGGCAAAATTTTTGTTGAAAAGCAACTGGCAGCCTAAGGGAGATCAGCCAAAAGCCATTGAATCCCTTGTGCAGGCTTACAGGCAAGGAAAAAAACAACAGACTCTTTTGGGTGTAACAGGTAGTGGCAAAACCTTTGTGATGGCCAATGTCATTGCAGAATTAGGTATGCCAGCCCTTGTCATGTCACCCAATAAAACATTGGCAGCACAGTTGTATTCAGAGTTCAAAAATTTTTTTCCTGATAATGCTGTAGAATACTTTATTTCCTATTATGATTTTTATCAGCCTGAAGCCTATATCCCCCAAAGAGATATTTATATCGAAAAAGATGCTTCTGTGAATGAGCAGATTGACAGAATGAGGATGGCTGCCACAAGCGCGCTTTTTGATAGAGAAGATGTTATCATTGTCGCTTCTGTTTCCTGCATTTACAGTCTTGGCGATCCTAAAGATTATAAAGAAATGGTTCTTTGCCTTCGCCAGGGAAACAATTACAAAAGAGATTTTGTCTTGCATCGCTTGATTGAAATGCAGTATGCAAGAAACGATTTTGAAATGGATCGCTCTCGTTTTCGAGTAAGAGGAGATGTCATAGAAATCTGGCCTAGCTACGTGCAGATGGTTTTAAGGCTGGAATTCTTTGGTGATCTTCTGGAGCGCATGGAATGGTGCGACCCAGTAAGCGGAGAGAAGAAAGAAAGCGTAACCAATACCATTGTCTATCCAGCAAAGCACTATGTGATGCCTCAGGAAAAAATTGAGGCTGCTATGGGTTCTATCCAGGAAGAGATGGAAGAAAGAGTCGCTTTCCTGAAACAACAGGGTAAAATCTTGGAAGCAAGCCGCCTGGAAACCCGAACTCACTATGATTTAGAAATGATGCAGGAAGTGGGTTTTTGTTCAGGAATCGAAAACTATTCAAGGCATTTTGCGCAGAGAGCACCAGGAGAAAGGCCCTATTGCCTTTTGGACTATTTTCCGAGACCATTTCTGACCATTGTAGACGAATCGCATGTCGCCATGTCTCAGGTGCGTGGCATGCACGCTGGCGATCATGCCCGCAAGGCAACCCTGGTAGAGCATGGCTTTCGCCTGCCTTCGGCTATGGACAATCGCCCCAATCGTCTCGAAGAATGGGAAAAGGTCGTGGATAAGGTACTTTTTGTCTCTGCCACTCCTGCTGAATATGAACTCACTCACTGTGAGCGACATGTTGTAGAGCTTCTGGTAAGGCCAACAGGCCTGGTAGATCCCTCTATAGAAGTTCATAGTGCCCAGAATCAGGTGGAGCACCTTTTGTCTTTAATCCAGGAAAAAGCTGGCCTGGGAGAAAGAGTTCTGGTGACTACTTTGACCAAGCGTCTTGCCGAAGATCTTTCTGAATATCTCAAAGAAAGAGGCCTCAAGGTTTCCTATATTCATTGTGAAAATGACGCGTTTGAAAGAGTAGAAATACTGCAAGACCTCAGGCGAGGCAAATACGATGCCATCATTGGAATCAACCTCTTAAGAGAAGGTCTGGATCTTCCTGAAGTATCCCTGGTTGCCATTCTCGATGCAGACAGAGAAGGATTCCTTCGCTCAGAAACATCTCTTATTCAGACGATTGGCCGATCTGCACGCAATGCCAATGCCAAAGTCGTTCTCTATGCAGATAGGATTACTCCTTCCATGAAAAGAGCCATAGAGGAAACCAACCGACGTAGAGAAATCCAGCTTGCCTATAATAAAGAACACAATATCGTTCCGCAGACAATCCAAAAGGAAATCCTCAAGAGCATTGAGCAGATTCTGCAAGAAGAAAATAAGCTGGAAGAGATGGTCACGGAGATGACAGCCAAATACACAAGCAAAGAAAAAATATCTCTTTTAGAAGAACAAATGAAGGAAGCTGCTAAAAATCTGGATTTTGAATACGCCGCTATCCTTCGAGACAGAATATTGGAACTAAAAGGGGAAAAAAACTCCAATTCTTCTAGAAACAGAAGAAAAAAGAAGAGATTTTAATACTGGCTCTAACAGAATCTGTGCTATTTAGGAATCGGAATGAAATAAGCGATGAGAATTAAATAACTTCCCCATTTTTAATTGAATACAAGACAGCTTGTTATGTAAATTTTACTTCTGTGTATCCCTAAATTAAAGGGAAATCACAAAAATTTCGATAACGATTAAGATAATGATAACGAATCGGACTACGATTCTTAATCTTAATCGTTATCTTAATCGTTATCTTTATCGTCTAAATGGGGAACTTATTTAATTCCGATTCCTTAATCCATATCTCTTTGGTATGCTTCATGCTTACGCCTTCGTACGCTCACGAATTCTTCTGCGGTATCTTCTGTAACGATTTCATAGAGCAATGCTTTTTTGTCTCCATATTTGCGCAGAATTCTCCCTAGCCTTTGTACATGCTCGCGGACACTGCCACTTCCCGATAGAATAATCCCGATGTTGGCTGCTGGAATGTTGACACCTTCGTTCAGAACTTTAGAAGTAGATAGAATGGAATATTTCCCCTGGTTAAAACCCATGATATATTCATGTCTCTCTTTTGTTTTGGTCTGGTGGGTAATAACAGGCACTAAAAATTGTGTGGAGATTTTATAGGCAGTGGCATTATCGTGGGTAAAAATCAAAATTCTTTCCTTATAATGGCGTTTAAGGAGGCGTTCTAGTATACGAAGCTTTGCGGGGGAAGCCTGGGCTATTTCTTTTTGTTTTAGATAGGCCAGAAATGCCTTTCTTCCTTCTTTGCTTTGAGAGCAGGCAATAATGAATTGATGCCATCCCTGGCTCAAAGAAATTCGCTGAAAACGAATAAAGTCCAGATAGATTTTACGATATTCTTTGTATGCTTCTCTCTCTTCTTGAGAGAGCTTTGCCTTCATTTCAATAACATCATACTCTGCAAGATAATCCCCAGACATTTCGCTGATTTTTTTACGATAAACGCAAGGGCCTATCAGATCAAAAAGCAAATTATGGCTTCCATCCAGTCTCTCTGGTGTAGCACTCAAACCAAGACGATAGGGTGCTATCGCAAACTGCGCTCCCATCTGGTATGTTTCCCCTGGCAAATGATGGCATTCATCAAAAACAATCAAGCCAAACTGATTTCCCAAATTTTCCAGATGGCGATATGCAGAATCGTATGTAATTACAGTAAAAGCTTTTGGCTCAAAGTATCCTCCTCCTATCAGCCCTACTTCTACAGTAGGGAAATAGCTCTTCAGTATATCATACCATTGTTGCATGAGGTCAATGGTAGGAACCACTATAATCGTACTTCTGCTTGCTTTTGCAATCGCTATACTGGCAACAAAGGATTTCCCTGTTCCTGTAGGCAAGACGATAGTGCCTCTTTTCCCCGCCTTCACCCAATTTTCTATGGCTTCTTCCTGATAAGGAAAAGGTTTGTATTGCCATGCAGGCTCTAACTCCAGATTTTGGTAGGCTCTTGCGTTGTCTTGATAGGAAACCTTTTCTCTATACAAAGCACTGATCAAACGATGGTATTGATAACCAGGCATGCGATAGCAGTTAGTTCTTTGGTCCCATACGCATCGGGCAAGATTCCCAATCAAATAAGCATATTCATCACAAAAAATAGCCAGGGTTCCCTTTTCATACTCAATACGAATCATGGATTTATTCCAGATAGAGTTACACAAAGTGCTAAAAAAAAATTTTCTCATTCAAAATGATGAAATAGAATATCAAACAACCGCTTTTTCAGCAAGAGAGAAATTGCACTATTTTTGCTTGAAAATTTTCAAGAAAAAAAAATATCCATTCTTGTTTTTTTTAAATTCATGATAAAATAAATACTTTAAACAAATAATTATTTATAATTTTTGGGCTTTTTCGCCATAAAATTTTAAATGGAGGTAAAAAATGCCAAAATTGAGAAAGAATGTTTATTTTACAGCAGGCTACTATACAATCTCCCTGGGCAGTGGTAGACCAGAATTTCACCCTAAGAACCCTCGCCCTTCTTTAGAAGACTATGTTTCCGAAGTAGGAAAGGCTATTCTATCAGAGATCCCTGGAAAAGCTTCTTTCGTGGATGAAGCCTGTATTGGAAATTTTATGGCTTCTCACTTTTGTAAGCAGAGCCATCTTGGGGGGCTTATTCCCATGATTTCTCCTGAGTTGAAGCATAAGCCGTGTACTCGTGTAGAGGGAGCATGTGCCTCTGGTGGGGTAGCTGTGACAACAGCCATTAAGGCTGTTCTATCTGATCTTGCAGACGTTGTTCTTGTCATGGGGGTAGAGGTTCAAAATAGCGTTAAGGCACTCTATGGTGCAGACTATCTTGCCCAGGCGGGACATTTTGCAACAGAGCGTAAACAGGGGGATGCTTTTTTCTTTCCAGGAGTTTTTTCTAAACGTGCAGGCGTATGCTTTGAAAAATATGGCAAAGAGAAGACAAGGCAGGGGATGGCTGCCTGGTATGCTCAGGCAATCCAACATGCCAGAACCTGTCCTCAAGCTCAAGAATACAGCAATAAAAGCGAGAACCTCTTCGAAGATGGAATGCAAAAGCCCAACCCCTCGGTTTTTGTCGAGAATCTCAATTTTTTGGATTGCTCTAAAGTATCAGATGGAGGAGCTGGAATACTTTGCGTATCAGAAGAAGGGCTACGTAAGCTCGAAATTCCTATGTCCAAAGCTGTCAAGCTCATGGGATTCGGACAGAGCCAGGCTGATTTAACAAAAGCTCCAGAAGATATGACCAATCTTACAAATTCTGCTATTTCTGCAAGCAATGCATTCTCTATGGCAGGGATGAAACCCGACCAGATCGGGGTTCTGGAAGTGCATGATTGCTTTACGATCAATGGACTCCTTATGCTGCAAGCAGGTGGTTTTGTGAAAGAAGGAGAAGCAGCTCCCTTCGTATTGGCCAAAGAAACAAGTCTAGCTGGTTCTCTACCTTGCAATACAACAGGGGGATTGATTGGATATGGCCATCCAACAGGGGCTACAGGTGTGCGCCAGGTTGTGGATATATGGAAACAGTTGACTCTACAGTCTGGGAAATCTCAAGCCAGCAGCATCGCCCAGAAGCCCTTTGGAATGACGATCAATATGGGAGGCAATGATAAAACCTCCGTGAGCATCATCTTAGGAAAACCTTGATACAGGGTTAAATAATCACATAATCAGTAGAGCCTACGTTCCGCAGCTTCTAGGAAGAAAAAAAGTATTTTAAGCGGATAGAAGTAA